>NZ_LKEK01000034.1:0-220 GCF_001466905.1 Pseudomonas sp. ICMP 3272 | reverse complement strand
TACGCCCTGGCCCCCTTGCAGGAAGGCATTCTCTATCACCATCTGGCCGCGGATGAAGGTGACCCCTATGTCTTGCAGATGCTCTTCGCGTTCGATGATCGCGAGTGCCTGGCTGGTTTCGCCGCGGCCTTGCAGAGCGTGGTCGAACGCCACGACATCCTGCGCACCAGCGTGGTCTGGGAAGGGCTTGAGCAGCCGGTGCAGGTGGTATGGCGCCCCG
>NZ_LKEK01000033.1:0-230 GCF_001466905.1 Pseudomonas sp. ICMP 3272 | reverse complement strand
TAGGGGTCACCTTCATCCGCGGCCAGATGGTGATAGAGAATGCCTTCCTGCAAGGGGGCCAGGGCGTAGATGTCCTGAATGTTGGCCAGGCCGCCCGGCACGCTCGCAACGACCCGATCAATCCCTGCCTGATCGAGGTCAGCCAGCGGCAGCATGTCCGGGGTAATACGCTCGCAGCCCGGCACGATCAGGTTATCCGGCACTTGCACGTCGGTGTACCCGCCCACCGC
>NZ_LKEK01000032.1:0-231 GCF_001466905.1 Pseudomonas sp. ICMP 3272 | reverse complement strand
CGGTCAAGCATGAGGGCAGCAATAATTACCTGTCGGACGAAAGCGCGGGCTACAAAAACGAGTTCGTGTGCATTCGCCACAAGATCCCCTATCGGCATCCGATCACCGTTGCGCGCCCGAGCATTAACGGCCCGCTGAGCGCCATCGTGGTCGGGCCGGAAGGTGAGGAAGTGTTCACTGACGAGCTGGCGCGGATACAGGTCAGGTTCCATTGGCAGCGTGGCGACAGCC
>NZ_LKEK01000031.1:0-232 GCF_001466905.1 Pseudomonas sp. ICMP 3272 | reverse complement strand
CCACGAACGTTGGAGAGGCTCGCTGCATTCAAATGCGCATCGGCGTTCTGGCTATAGATCAAGCCATCAGCATCGTTGAGGACACTGCCACCCGCGACGACTGTCAGTGTGTTGTTGGCAGCAACGGTGCCGCGGTTGCGGTTATCCAGTTGCCCGGATGTGTTGAGGGTCATCAGGCCCTGGCTGATCAGTTGCCCGGCCTGGTTGTTGATCGCCGCGCTGCGCCGCAACA
>NZ_LKEK01000030.1:0-246 GCF_001466905.1 Pseudomonas sp. ICMP 3272 | reverse complement strand
TCTGACGATTATCGTTCCGCACGCTCCAGCGTGGGAATGCGGTTCTGGACACTCTGCGTCCTCTCTTGAATGTGCGGCGCGGCGCNAGACCTGTGACGCGGAGCGTCACGAAATGCATGCCAACGCGGAGCATTGGCACAATGGTGCTCTGACGATTATCGTTGCGCACGCTTCAGCGTGGGAATGCCGTTCTGGACGCTCTGCGTCCTCTCTTGAATGTGCGGTGCGGCGTAGACCTGTGACGCG
>NZ_LKEK01000029.1:0-251 GCF_001466905.1 Pseudomonas sp. ICMP 3272 | reverse complement strand
AGCAGCAGTGATCGTCTGGACCTGACGAGCGCACAACTGACCAACAGTGATGGTGGCAGCATCGGCAGCAGCCAGGCACTGACCGCGAGTGTCAGCCGCCTGAGCCAGCAGGGCGGTACCCTGTTCAGCAATACGTCCTTGAGCCTGGACCTGAACAACGGCCAGCTGGACAATCAGGGCGGTTTGATCAACGCGCCGGGCGCACTGCTGCTGAAAAACGTCAACGAGGTTCTGAACCAGAACGGCGAAAT
>NZ_LKEK01000028.1:0-281 GCF_001466905.1 Pseudomonas sp. ICMP 3272 | reverse complement strand
CAGTCGTGTCAGCACGTCACCGGCGAGCGGATCGATGGCCACCTCTTCCAGGCTCAGTTTCGCGTTGCGCCATACCACCTGCACCGGCTGCTCAAGCCCCTCCCAGACCACGCTGGTGCGCAGGATGTCGTGACGTTCGACCACGCTCTGCAAGGCCGCGGCGAAACCGGCCAGGCACTCGCGATCATCGAACGTGAAGAGCATCTGCAAGATGTAGGGGTCACCTTCATCCGCGGCCAGATGGTGATAGAGAATGCCTTCCTGCAAGGGGGCCAGGGCGT
>NZ_LKEK01000027.1:0-301 GCF_001466905.1 Pseudomonas sp. ICMP 3272 | reverse complement strand
CTCAGCAGTGCGCGATCTGCCGGTGGTGCCGGAAGCCGAACGGACGGAGCTGCTGGTGGCGTTCAACGACACCGCGCGGGACTATCCGCAGCAACAAACCGTGCATAGCCTGTTTGAAGCTCAGGTGCGGGCGTGCCCCGAGGCTTGTGCGGCAATCCACGACGGCGTTGCAGTGAGCTATGCCGAGCTCAACACTCGGGCCAACCGTCTGGCGCGGCATCTGCTGGGGCTTGGTGTGCAGCCGGGTGACAGCGTGGCGATTTTGCTGGAGCGCAGCCATGACCTGCTCGCCAGTCAACTG
>NZ_LKEK01000026.1:0-307 GCF_001466905.1 Pseudomonas sp. ICMP 3272 | reverse complement strand
CGACGCTCCGCGTCGCATGCCGTTCTGGACGCTCTGCGTCCTCTTTAGAGCATGCGGTGCGGCGCAGATTTGTGCCGCGCNTCTGGCAGAAACTCCGCGGATTATCGTGCGACGCTCCGCGTCGCATGCCGTTCTGGACGCTCTGCGTCCTCTTTCGAGCATGTGCCGCGGCGCAGATTTGTGACGCGGAGCGTCACCCAAGGCATTCCTTCACTGGAGCGTAAGGAACGAGAGGTGTCAGGCAGAAACTCCGCGGATTATCGTGCCGACGCTCCGCGTCGCATGCCGTTCTGGACGCTCTGCGTCC
>NZ_LKEK01000025.1:0-341 GCF_001466905.1 Pseudomonas sp. ICMP 3272 | reverse complement strand
GCCCACCAGGCCGCCTGCCTGGTTGTCGAGGGTTTTGCCGGTCAGGGTCAGATTGCCCTGCGCAACCAGTTCGCCACCCTGCTGGGTCAGATTGGCGATATTGGCGACCATGTCTNCGCTGTCGACCTGCAACTGCATCAGGCCAGCGGCGTTGAGCAGACCGTTCTGGTTATCCAGATGCGTGCCGACCAGTTCAAGACCGGCATTGCTGTTGATCAGGCCCTTTTGACTGGCGCTCAGGCCGGTCTGGCTATTGTCGAGGGCATCGACGAACAGCTGCAGGCCTTTCTCGGCACGAATCGAACCGCCACGGTTGTCCACGCTGTCGCTATGCACGATCA
>NZ_LKEK01000024.1:0-160156 GCF_001466905.1 Pseudomonas sp. ICMP 3272 | reverse complement strand
TCGCATGCCGTTCTGGACGCTCCGCGTCCGATCTTGAGGGCCCAGCGCAGAAACCAGCCCGCCTCAACCCTGCTGCTGATTAACCCGCGCCAAAAACGTCATCAACGCACCTGACACAAAATCCGGGTTTTCCAGATTGGCGATATGACCCGCCTCAGGCACCAGCACGTAAGGGCAGCCAATCAGGCTGGCCATCTCACGGGTTTCTTCAGGCGGGCGCGGGATATCTGCATCGCCACACATCACCAGCGTGGTGTCGGCATTCAGTTGCTCTATCAGCCCAAGCCGGTCATCGCGACCAAAGATCATCCGCCCCAAGGGCACGACGGTCTGGCGCAACTGCTCTGCCTTCATACCCGCCAACGCCGAGCGGAACGCCTGATACACCGGCGATTGCGGGTCAATGCCTGGCCGGAAGAAGATCGGCACTACGATGTCCAGCAGCGGCTCAGGAAAGGCACCGGCCTCTTCCAGCTTGTCGAGCAACGAGAAATAGTAGGCTTTCTTGGCTTCCGACTCTTTGCCCAGGTAAGTGTCCATCAGCACCAGCCCGGTGATGCGTTCTGGCGCCAGCAGCGCAGCAATCGCCCCCCACATGCCGCCCACCGACAACCCGACGATGCTGCAACGCTCGATATTCAAATGATCCAGCAGCGCCAGCGCATGACGGGCCAGATCATCGAGATTGCGGGTGCCTTCCGGAAAACCGCTGGAATCCCCATGCCCCCAAAGGTCCGGCACAATCACCCGATACCGGCTGGCCAGCGTGTCGATCTGCGCACGCCACATCGCCTTGTCCCAAAGGTAACTGTGACCGAGCAAGACAACCGGCCCGGTGCCTTGGTCAGCGTAGTGAAGGGTCTTACCGTCGATGAGTAGATCCGGCATTTCTGATGATCCTCTGTCTGGTCTTTCAGCATTCATTTCAGGCAGCCCGTGAAAGGCAGCTTATCGATGTTGACGCGTATGCATGACCATTTTGTTGAAATTTGCGCTGCAACGGACCGAGTGGTCATTTTTCAGCGGAGCTATCTTACACCGATCTTTTCGACGAGGAATGCGCTTGTAATTGCTGAAGGAAAACGGCCGAGAAGCTGGCTATCAGCCACTTAGAGCGCCCAGATTCAAAGGCCGAACCGCGCCCATCCAGATGGCATGGTCGGTATGGTCGCGCAGCTCATCGCCCGTCAACGGATGCAGAAACACCACCAGCCCATTGCGATTCAACGCGAGCCATAAAGTAACGTCAGCCAACTGCTCATGCCCGAACGCCAACTGACAACTCCAGTCCGGATGCGGCCCAACCAGCTTTTGGTGAACGCGGCCCATCTGCAGCGCAAATTTCTCGGTCGCGGCTTCGCACAGGGCTCGGGCCTGGTTCAGGGTTTGGGCGTTGAAATAGATATGGGCGTGGTAGCCGTGGGTGTCTTGCATGTATGAGTCCTTCCTGACCAAAAAATGAACGCCTGCTTACACCGCAATCGACGGCAACGGCCTGCCCGCCAGCGAAACCCCGCTCAACGCCTGTTCACTCGCCAGCCAGTCCATGAACTGCTGGACGATTTGCACTCGCCGTTTGCGCTGGGGCAAAACCACGTAATAGCCTTGGCCGGAAATGGCGGCTCCGGCGATGGGGCGGCAGAGCAGGCCTTGGTCGAGGAGGTCGTCGACCAGGTGCTTCCAGCCGATGGCGACGCCTTGTCCGCCAATCGCGGCCTGGATGAGCAGGGTGTAGTTGTCGAAACGCAGCTGGCCGGGCGTAGGGGCCTGGGGGATGTCGAGGGCGCGGAATACGCCTGCCCAGTCGAACCAGTTGTTGCTGCTTTCGCCGCGCAGGTGCAAGAGCGGAAAGTCGCGCAGTGCTTCGTTGGACAGCGGCGTCTGGCGACCCGCGATCAGTTGCGGGCTGCACACCGGAAAGACTTCTTCGCTGAATAGCCAATGGCTTTCGCCTTGCTTGAAGCGCCCGTCGCCGAACAGTACGGCAACGTCGATATCTGCGCGTAACATGCTGTGGGTACGCTCGCTGGTGACCAGGCTGACATCCACGTCCGGGTTGACCTTGTGGAAACGGTGCAGGCGCGGCATCAGCCAGTAGGCGGCGAAGGCGAAGTCGGTCGCCACTTGAAGCACTTCGTGCTGGTGCTGTTCGGTGATCGCTATCAGCCCGCTGTCGATCGATTGCAGGCCAGCCTGCACATGACTGAACAATATTTCGCCGGCTTCGGTAAGCTCGATACCGCGATAGATCCGGTCAAACAGGCGGGTGGCCAGCTGTTCTTCAAGGCGCTTGATCTGCTGGCTGACGGCAGGCTGGGTAGTGCCCAGTTCGATAGCCGCCGCAGTGAAGCTGCGCAAGCGAGCCGCGACTTCAAAGGCACGCAGCAGGTCGAGGGACATATCGCCAAAAGCTTCAAACATAAGCGGTGCTTATCCTAGGCATTGCTGCGCATGGGCTTTACCATCAAACACGAGGACTTCATCCTCGTACCCAGCACTTTCGCATAACTTTTCACAATGGGATGCAGCGATTACATGAAGCGCAAAAATATTCTGTTCATCATGGCCGATCAAATGGCCGCGCCAATGTTGCCGTTTTACGCCCGGTCTCCAATCCTGATGCCGAATCTGAGCCGCCTTGCTGCCGACGGCGTGGTGTTCGATTCAGCGTATTGCAACAGCCCTCTGTGCGCGCCATCGCGTTTCACACTGGTCAGCGGTCAGCTGCCAAGCAAGATCGGCGCGTACGACAACGCAGCCGACTTCCCGGCTGATATTCCAACCTACGCTCACTATCTGCGTGCGCTGGGCTACAAGACTGCTCTGGCAGGCAAGATGCATTTCTGTGGGCCGGATCAACTGCACGGTTACGAAGAGCGCCTGACCAGTGACATTTACCCGGCCGACTATGGCTGGTCGGTCAACTGGGACGAGCCTGATGTGCGTCCGAGCTGGTACCACAACATGTCTTCGGTGTTGCAGGCCGGTCCGTGCATTCGAACCAACCAGCTGGATTTCGACGAAGAAGTGCTGTTCAAGTCCCAGCAGTATCTGTACGACTACGTACGCCAGGACGGCAACGCGCCTTTCTGCCTGACCGTTTCCATGACTCACCCTCACGACCCGTACACCATCCCCATGCCGTTCTGGGACCTGTACAGCAACGACGAAATCCCGATGCCCACGCCGCATGCCAATCAGGCCGCGCTGGACCCGCATTCGCAACGGCTGCTCAAGGTCTATGACCTGTGGGACAAGCCAATGCCGACCAACAAGATTCGTGATGCGCGCCGCGCCTACTTCGGCGCGTGCAGCTATATCGATCTGAACGTCGGCAAGCTGATGCAGACGCTGGATGAAGTCGGGCTGGCGGAAGACACCATCGTGGTGTTCTCCGGCGATCACGGCGACATGCTGGGCGAGAAGGGCCTCTGGTACAAAATGCACTGGTTCGAAATGGCCGCCCGCGTGCCGTTGGTGGTGTACTCGCCGGGCCAGTTCAAGCCGGGGCGGGTCAGTGCGTCGGTGTCGACTGCCGACTTGCTGCCGACCTTTGTCGAAATGGCCAACGGCAAGCTGGACGCCGGGTTGCCACTGGACGGACGCTCGCTGATGCCGCACCTGAAACGCAAGGGTGGGCACGATGAGGTGTTCGGCGAGTACATGGCCGAAGGCACGACCAGCCCGTTGATGATGATCCGTCGCGGCGCTTACAAATTCATCTATTCGGAGCAGGACCCGTGCCTGCTCTTCGATGTGAAGAAGGACCCGAAAGAGCAGAAGGATCTGAGCCAGTCACCCGCCCATGAAAAGCTGTTCAATGACTTCCTGGCTGAAGCTAGAGCCAAGTGGGATATACCGGCGATACACCAACAGGTGCTCGCCAGCCAGCGCAGAAGGCGCTTCGTCGCCAAATCGCTGGCAACCGGCAAGCTGAAGAGTTGGGATCACCAGCCACTGGTCGACGCCAGTCAGCAGTACATGCGCAACCACATTGATCTGGACGATCTGGAGCGTAAGGCACGTTTTCCGCAACCTTGACCCTGCCCACACCAAAAAAATCAAAAGGGGTACATCAATGAAGAAGTTATCCACAGCCGTTGCGGTCGCGGTCATGACATTCGGCAGCCTTGCGGCGCAGGCAGAGGACGCTAGTTGCAGCACCGTGAAAATGGCCGATCCGGGCTGGAGTGACATTGGGGCCACCAATGCTATCGCCAGCGTGGTGCTTGAAGGTCTGGGCTACAAAGCCAAGGTCGACACCCTCGCGGTGCCGATTGCCTACGGCGGTTTGAAGGACGGCAAGCTGGATGTTTTTCTGGGCAACTGGATGCCGGCGCAGCAGGGCTTTTACGACAAGTTCGTGGCGACCGGCGATGTAACGCAATTGGCCAAGAACCTCGAAGGCACCGAGTTCACCCTGGCCGTGCCGGACTATGTGTGGGACGCCGGCGTGCATGATTTTGCCGACCTGAATAAATTCGCTGACAAGTTCGACCAGAAGATCTACGGCATTGGCTCTGGTGCACCTGCCAATCTGTCGCTGCAGGAGATCATCAAGAAGAACGAATTCGATCTGGGCAAATGGAAGCTGGTCGAGTCGAGCGAGACGGCGATGCTCGCCGAGGTCAATCGCAACGTGAAGCGCAAGGCGTTTGTGGTCTTCCTCGGCTGGACCCCGCATCCGATGAACGTGCAGATCAAAGGTATGCATTACCTCAAGGGCGGCGAGAAATACTTTGGTGACACCGGCTCGGTCTTCACCCTGACCCGTAAGGGTTATGCGCAAGCCTGTCCGAACGTCGGCAAGCTGCTGACCAATCTGAACTTCACCCTGGACATGGAAAACAGCATCATGGCCGAAGTGGCGAACAGCAAGGTCAGCAACAGCGCAGCGGCAAAGGCCTGGATAAAAGCCAATCCGGCGGTGCTGGACACGTGGCTGGAGGGCGTGAAGACGTTTGATGGCAAGGATGGGCTGGCGGCGGTGAAAGCCAGGTTTTAGGCGTAAGGTCTTGAGCACGCGGCGTGGCGCAGATCTGTGACGCGGGGCGTCACCCAAGGCATCCCCACGCGGGAGCGTGAGGAACGATAGGTGTCCGACTATCGTGCCCATGCTCCGCGTGGGTATGCCGTTCTGGACGCTCTGCGTCCTCTACGTTCAATTCACTCGAGGGACCGATGCGCTGGCTAAATCGCCATAAAATTCTACCGTTTCTAGCCTGGCTGCCGCAGCAGAGCCGCGCCAGTGTCGGGCGTGATGCGCTGGTGGGCCTGAGCGGTGCCATTCTGGCCCTGCCGCAGTCCATCGCTTATGCACTGATCGCCGGGCTGCCTCCGGAGTACGGTCTATACGCCGCGATTGTTCCTGTTCTGATCGCCTGCCTGTGGGGCTCGTCCTGGCACCTCATCTGTGGGCCGACTGCGGCTATTTCCATCGTGCTGTATGCCAGTGTCAGTCCGCTCGCCGTGCCGGCCAGTCAGGACTACATCATGTTGATCCTGCTGCTGACGTTCATCGCCGGTGTATTCCAGCTATTGCTGGGAATGATGCGCTTCGGCGCGCTGGTGAATTTTGTTTCGCACTCGGTGGTGCTCGGTTTCACACTGGGCGCAGCAATAGTCATTGCACTCGGGCAGATGCCCAATCTGCTGGGCATTGATCTGCCGAGTCAGACCACCGCCCTTAGAAGCCTGACCGCCGTTTTAGAGCATAGTGGAGAGGTCGATCTATCTTCACTGACACTGGGCCTGTTGACCCTGGCGCTGGGCATCGGGCTCAAACTCCTGGTGCCTCGCTGGCCAACCTTATTGATTGCATTGGTATCGAGCAGCCTGTTGGTGTGGCTGTGGCCGGCGATGTTCGGCCATGTCCGTGTGGTCAGCGCCTTCGTCGGCCATCTGCCGCTCTTCAGCCCGTTGCCGCTGGATCTCGAACTGATCCTCAAACTGCTGCCTACGGCAGTGGCGGTGGGCATGCTCGGGCTGGTCAACAGCCTGTCGATTGCCCGCTCGCTGTCGGCACGTTCGCAGCAGATGCTCAACGCCAATCAGGAAGTCCGTGCACAAGGTCTGTCGAATATGGTCGGCTCGCTGTTTTCCGGCTACCTCTCAGCGGGCTCGTTCACCCGTGCGGCGCTGAGTTACGAGGCGGGTGCGCGCTCGCCGTTGGCCGGGGTATTTTCCGCGCTATGGGTGGCATTGTTCGCGGTCGCCGGTGCCTCGTTGATATCGCACATTCCGATCCCGGCCATGGCCGCCTCAATTCTGCTGATCTGTTGGGGGCTGGTGGATCGCCGTGGCATTCGTGCGCTGTTCCGTGTCAGCCGCGCCGAGTTTTTCGTGATGGCGCTGACCTGTCTGGCCACTCTGCTGCTGGAGCTGCAAACCGCGATTTATGCCGGTGTGCTGGCCTCGCTGTTCTTCTACCTGAAACGCACCTCACAACCGCGCGTGCAGCAATGGCGCGAAGGCGACGAGGACGTGCTGCGGGTCGGCGGGTCGATCTTTTTCGGCGCCAGCCACTACCTGCAAACCCGCCTGCAACGCACTGAGGGGCTGCGTGTGGTGATCGATGCGCAGCAGATCAACTTCATCGATTACTCAGGCGTGGAAATGCTTCATCAGGAAGCCAGGCGCTTGGGCCGTCAGGGGCGATTGCTGATCCTGCGCAATGCCAGGCCGCAAGTGATCGAGGAATTGCACAAGCTGGAAGGGCCGCAGAACTGCCCGATTCTGTTTGAGGATTGAGCCATAACTCATCGTCCCGATGCTCTGCGTCGCAAGAGGACGCGGAGCGTCCAGAACGGCATGCCAACGCGGAGCATTGGCACGATAGTCTCTCAGTCAACCAGCCGCCAGCAGCCTGCGCAACTCGGCCAGTACCGGAGTCGAGTCCGGGCGCACGCCGCGCCATAGCAGGAAAGCTTCTGCCGCCTGCTCCACCAGCATACCCAAGCCATCAACCGACTGTGCCGCACCCTGTTCAGTGGCCCAGCGGCAAAAAGCAGTAGGCTCTTTGCTGTACATCATGTCGTAGCAGAAGGTCGCACCAGGCTGGACAAGGGTCGGGGAAATCGGTGGCAGCTCTCCAGCCAGACTGGCAGAGGTGGCATTGATGATCACGTCTACCGGTTCTTCAAGCCAGTCGAAGCTGCTGGCAAACACAGGGCCAAGATCCGCAAATTCCTGCGCCAGTCGTTCGGCTTTTTCAACGGTGCGATTGGCAATCACCAGCACTGCGGGTTGCTCCGCCAGCAAGGGTTCAAGCGCGCCACGAACCGCGCCACCCGCGCCCAGCAACAGAACCCGCTGACCACGAAGGCTGCGCCCGCAGTTGACTGTCAGGTCGCGCACCAGCCCGGCACCGTCGGTGTTGTCACCCAGTAGCGTACCGTCATCGAGCTTGCTCAAGGTGTTCACCGCTCCCGCACGCTGCCCGCGCTCGGTCAGGCTATCGGCCAGGCGATAGGCTTCTTCCTTGAACGGCACAGTCACGTTGGCACCACGTCCGGTCTGGAAAAACGCCTGGGCAAACGCGGTGAAATCATCCAGCGGTGCCAGCGACGTCTGGTAATCCAGCGCCTGCCCGGTTTGCTCGGCGAACAGGCGATGAATCAGCGGCGACTTGCTGTGACCGATGGGGTTACCAAAGACGACGTACCGGTCCATCAGTTGTCCGCCAGCCAGTCGCGATCAGTCAGGAAGTAATCGGTCAGGCGCGCTTCTTCGCTGCCCGGCGCGGCTTTCCAGTCATAACCCCAGCGTACTTGTGGCGGCAGCGACATGAGGATTGATTCGGTACGACCACCCGATTGCAGACCGAACAGCGTGCCGCGGTCGTACACCAGGTTGAACTCGACGTAGCGCCCCCGACGGAATTCCTGAAATTCGCGCTGCTGCACGGTATAGGCCGCAGCCTTGCGACGGCGCACGATCGGCAGATACGCATTAATGAACGCATCACCGATGGCGCGGATGAAGGCGAAGCTGGTGTCGAAATCCCACTGGTTCACGTCATCGAAAAACAGACCACCAATACCGCGTGGCTCATCACGATGCTTGAGGTGGAAGTAACTGTCGCACCACGCCTTGTAGCGCGGGTAGACATCATCGCCGAAGGGCGCACAGGCACGTTCGGCCACCCGGTGCCAGTGCACGCAGTCTTCCTCGACGCCGTAGTAGGGCGTCAAATCGAAACCGCCACCAAACCACCAGACTGGCTCCTCGCCTTCTTTCTCGGCAATGAAGAACCGCACGTTGGCGTGGGACGTCGGCACATGCGGGTTGTGCGGGTGAATCACCAGCGACACGCCCAGCGCCTCGAAACCACGCCCGGCCAGTTCAGGCCGATGGGCGCTGGCCGACGGAGGCAGGTTGCTGCCGAACACGTGGGAAAAATTGACACCACCTTTCTCGATGACCGCGCCATTCTCGATCACCCGCGTGCGACCACCGCCGCCCGCCGGACGCGTCCAGGCATCTTCCACAAAGTGTGCGTTGCCATCTTCCTGCTCGAGCGCGGTGCAGATCCGGTCTTGCAGGTCGAGCAGGTAGGCTTTTACGGCCTCGGTACGGGTACTCATGAGGATCCCTTACGGCTGACGTCAAACGGCTGAGCCCCCGCAGCAAAAGAGGCGCAGGCAAATTGGCGCGTAGCATACCATCGGCAGCGCGGGCTGGCAGTTGACGAAGACCGGGGGAAGGAGTCCGATAGGTGCTTTCGGAACTTGTTTTAACCATCAAGGAGAGAGCATATGGCAAAGCGTATCCAGTTCAGCACTGTCGGAGGACCCGAGGTTCTTGAATATGTCGATTTCGAGCCAGAGGCTCCAGGGCCGCAGGCGGTGGTTGTGCGCAACAAGGCCATTGGCCTGAATTTCATTGATACCTATTACCGTAGCGGGCTGTATCCAGCGCCTGAGTTGCCTTCAGGGCTCGGTGCTGAAGGGGCGGGTGTGGTCGAGGCGGTGGGCGATGAGGTGACGCGCTTCAAAGTCGGTGATCGTGTTGCCTACGGCACCGGGCCTTTGGGCGCGTACAGCGAGTTGCATGTGCTGCCTGAGGCGAATCTGGTGAAGCTGGCGGACTCGGTCAGTTTCGAGCAGGCCGCTGCGTTGATGCTCAAGGGCCTGACCGTGCAATACCTGCTGCGCCAGACCTATCAGGTGAAGCCGGGCGAGATCATTCTGTTTCATGCGGCGGCTGGTGGTGTCGGCTCGTTGGCCTGTCAGTGGGCCAAGGCATTGGGCGCGAAACTGATCGGCACGGTCAGTTCACCGGAGAAGGCCGCTCACGCCAAGGCGCTGGGTGCCTGGGAAACCATCGACTACAGCCACGAAGACGTCGCCAAACGTGTGCTGGAACTCACCGACGGCAAGAAGTGCCCGGTGGTCTACGATGGCGTGGGGCAGGACACTTGGCTGACCTCGCTCGACAGCGTGGCACCACGCGGGCTGGTGGTGAGCTTCGGCAATGCGTCAGGGCCGGTCTCAGGTGTGAATCTGGGGATTCTGGCGCAAAAGGGCTCGGTGTATGTCACCCGCCCGACGCTGGGCACCTACGCGAACAATGCGCAGAACCTGCAGGCCATGGCTGACGAACTGTTCGACATGCTCGCCAGCGGCAAACTCAAGGTCGACAACATTCAGCAGTACGCCTTGAAGGACGCCGCCAAGGCGCAAACCGAGCTGTCCGCTCGGCGCACCACTGGCTCGACCATTCTGATTCCCTGAGCCTGCGTCAGCCAGCGCGCATGACCTGGCCGGTCGCGATATCACGGATCACGCTGGGGTTTCGGCGGCCGCCCAGGCTGCCGCCCAGCACACCGTCGATCTGACCCCGGAAGTACTGCTCGACGCGCAGCCGCGAACGGGCAGCCGGACGACCTGCCGGGTTGGCCGATGTGGAAATCAACGGGCCGACCAACGCGCACAGTTCGCGCACCGTAGGGTGGTCGGCGACGCGCAGCGCCACGGTTTCATGAATGCCGGTGATCCACTCGGGCAGCAGGTTCTGATGCGGCACCAGCCAGGTATTGGGCCCCGGCCAGGTGCTGGCCATTCGGTCGAGCCACAATTCGGGGAAGTCTTCGAACAGAAAGTCGAACTGGCGAATGTTGTCGGCGATCAGGATCAGGCCTTTTTCCACTGGCCGTGACTTGATCGCCAGCAAACGATAAACCGCTTCTTCATCCCATGGATCACACCCCAGGCCCCAGACTGCCTCGGTCGGGTAAGCAATCACCGCACCGGCTCGAATATTCTGAGCGGCTTGTTGCACACGCCAACTGCTGACCATTGTTTGTCTCTCCGCTAAATCCTGACGGCAGTTTAACCTCAGGGCGCTCTGGCGAACCATCGTCCCGCTTCACAGCTTATTCTGCCGTCCAGTTCCAGCTCGGTCAGGCCCGCCAGTACCTTGGGCAATGGCCAGCCGCTGGAGACCGATAACCCCTCGCTGGTATGCGGCGCAGCGTGCAGCAGCGCCAGAAGTGGATGGTCGCAAGGCACGGGTTTGGCAGGGGTCTCGGGCGCTGCAGCGGGCGCAACGCTCTTCCAGTGCTGCAAGCCTTCAAGAATGTGCTCAACGGTCTCGACCAGCGTTGCGCCGTCGCGTATCAACTGGTGGCAGCCCTTGGCACCCGGGTGGTGAATCGAACCCGGTATCGCATACACCTCTCGCCCATGCTCGGCGGCCAGTCGCGCGGTAATCAACGAGCCGCTGGCAACACTGGCCTCGACCACCAGCACGCCGAGCGACAGGCCGCTGATGATTCGGTTGCGCCGCGGGAAGTTGCTGGGCTGTGGTTCAGCGTCCAGCGGGAACTCGGAAATCACCGCGCCACCTTGCGCCGCCATCTGCGCTGCGAGCGCACGATGCTGCTGTGGATAAAGTTTTTCAAGCCCGGTGCCCAGTACGCCAATTGTATGCCCACCGACATCCAGTGCGCCCTGATGCGCGGCCCCGTCAATGCCGCGCGCCAGACCGCTGGTGATCACAAAACCGGCACTCGCCAGGCTGCGCGCAAAAGCTCTGGCAGTGTCCAGCCCGGGTCTGGAAGCGCGACGACTGCCGACCATGCCCAACTGCGGACGCTCAAGGATAGAAGGGTCGCCGGCAATGAAGATCAGCGGCGGTGGGTCGGCGATCTCGGCCAGCAGCGCGGGGTAGCAAGGGTCGTCCCACATCAGCAAATGCTGGGCCGGACGCTCCAGCCAGGCCAATGCAGCACTGGCACCGTCCCTGACGGAAGGGGCTCGACGCGCCTCGGCGCAGGCACCTGGAATACCCAGCGCACGCCACGCACTGGCCGGTGCGCTCAGCGCAGACGACGCAGAACCGAAGGCTTCGATCAGCCTGGAAAAGCGTTTCGGTCCTATCTCGGGCAAGCGATGCATGCGCAGACGGGCTTCCAGCTCTGCTGGCGAAGAGAGGGCATTTTCGAACAGTGGCATAAGATCGTCCCTGATCCATTGTGCATCTCAGATGATGCACAAACCTGTGGATAACTCTGTTGACAACAATTTGATAAGTGTCTGGCTCGTCACACAAATCCGTCGCAGAACTGAAACATACCTTTAGGGATTTCGAACCTTGTCCATGATGGCCAAAGATCGGTTGGCTTGCAGGACCAAGGCGTAACTAAGCTTGTCGTACGTACGGAAAACCATGAGCAGGCCAGACCGTTCGTCAGGGATTTTCACCTGTTCACCGGTGATTCGGTCACGCACTGTCTCGCTGGTTTTGTAGATCGCCAGCACGTTGCCCTCAGTCAGGCCATCACGTTTGCCTTTGTTGAGAGTGACCACATCCAGCACGCTGACCTGGGTCACGCCGCGTGGCACATCCAGAATCAAACCTTCTATCGGCGTTTGCGGAGCGCTGGGCAGGAAAGTCGAGTTGATCGCCCGCTCCTCGCTGCTGAACAAACGGTCGCCCAAGCGCACTTCCTGCGTAGAGCGCTGCAGAACCAGGGTCGAGACGTCGCCCTCGGTGGCAACCACCTCAGCGCTGCCGATGTCATCCGCGTTGATGCCCAGCACTTCTTTGGTCTGTGGGTCGGTGTAGGTCTTGCCCTGTCGGAAAATGCCGTAGACGGTGTGCGCCGGGTCCAGCGTGCCACGTGCATAGGCCCGGTCACCGCTACCGCTGAGCACGCGCTCGGCATTGCCCGCGACGATGTAGGGGGCCTTTTCGAACTGCTCGGCATTGTCGACGATGCGATTGCTGATCAGGAATGCGTTGATCGCCCCCAGCGGAATGCTTGGAATGGCCTCGACCATTGGCGTACTTCGCACATGCGGTGACAATTTAATGGTGCCACGCGACTCGCCGCGGTTGAGCGTCACACGCGGCTGACCATCGACCCAGGTCAACGCGAGAGTGTCACCGGGGTAGATCAGGTCGGGATCATGGACTTGCGGATTGGCCCGCCATATCTCGCGCCATTTCCACGGTTCACGCAAAAACTTGCCGGAAATGTCCCAGAGTGTGTCCCCGGCGACAACGGTGTAGCTCTGCGGATAGCCTTCCCTGAGTTGCACTTGCGCCTGCGCAAGACCGCTGGCGGTCAGCAGCAGCAGGGCGAGTAGTGATTTCCTCATGCGGTGAATCCCTTTATCATGTTGCCTCACGCGAACCCTAGAGTCCTGTCCTGGGCTGCCTGCCTTGAACTCCCGGGCCCGGCACCCAACATTGACTTTACCTTAACAGTGCAGCTCTTACGTATATGGCCATTCTAAACATCCTCGAATTTCCCGATTCGCGCCTGCGCACCATCGCCAAACCTGTGGCGATGGTAGACGAAGGCATTCGCCAGTTGGTCGACGACATGTTTGAAACCATGTACGAAGCGCCCGGCATCGGGCTGGCAGCCACGCAGGTCAATGTCCACAAGCGTGTGGTTGTCATGGACCTGAGCGAAGACCGCAGCGAACCGATGGTCTTCATCAACCCTGAAATCGAAAAACTGACCGATGAAATGGATCAGTATCAGGAAGGCTGCCTGTCGGTACCCGGTTTCTACGAGAACGTCGACCGTCCGCAAAAGGTCCGCGTCAAAGCGCTGGACCGTGACGGCAAGCCTTACGAAATGGTTGCCGAAGGCCTGCTCGCCATCTGCATCCAGCATGAGTGCGATCACCTGAACGGCAAGCTGTTCGTTGATTACCTCTCTAACCTCAAGCGCGACCGGATCAAGAAAAAACTCGAGAAACAGCACAAGCTGAACGCTTGATCCTTCGTCCCTCCAAAAGGCCTGCACAAGGCCTTTTTGTTTTTTTAGAACGAGAAGCCCATGACTGAGCCACTGCGCATCGTCTTCGCCGGCACCCCGGAATTTGCCGCCGAACACCTCAAGGCCCTGCTCGACAGCCCTTACCAGATCGTCGCCGTGTACACCCAGCCTGATCGCCCGGCCGGTCGTGGACAAAAGCTGATGCCCAGCCCGGTCAAGCAACTGGCACTGCAGCATGATATCCCGGTCATGCAGCCGCCCACGCTGCGCGCCCCTGAGGCGCAGGCAGAACTGGCTGCGCTCAAGCCTGATTTGATGGTGGTGGTCGCCTACGGCTTGATTCTGCCGCAGGTGGTGCTGGATATCCCGCGGCTGGGCTGCATCAACAGCCATGCGTCGCTGCTGCCACGCTGGCGCGGCGCTGCGCCGATTCAGCGCGCGGTGCAGGCCGGTGATGCCGAGAGCGGTGTGACCGTGATGCAAATGGAAGCAGGTCTGGACACCGGGCCGATGCTGCTCAAGGCCGTCACTCCGATCACCGCACAGGACACCGGTGGCACGCTGCATGACCGTCTGGCCGAACTCGGCCCACCAGCGGTGTTGCAGGCCATTGCCGGTCTGGCGGACGGTTCGCTGGTCGGAGAGGTTCAGGATGACAGCCTGGCCAATTACGCTCATAAATTGAACAAGGATGAGGCGCGTCTCGACTGGACACGTCCGGCCGATGAGCTGGAACGTCTGATCCGCGCCTTCAACCCGTGGCCGATCTGCCACAGCATGCTGAACGAAGAAACCCTGAAAGTGCTGGCAGCCGATCTGGCCGAAGGGCAGGGCGTACCGGGAACTATCCTCAGCGCCAGCAAGGACGGCCTGATCGTCGCCTGCGGCCAGAACGCCCTGCGCCTGACCCGTCTGCAACTGCCGGGTGGCAAGCCGCTGAATTTTGCTGATCTGTTCAACAGCCGTCGCGAGAAATTCGCCATCGGCACGGTGCTGGGCCAATGAACCCGCGTCTGGCCGCCGCCAAGGCCCTGGCTGCTGTGCTCAGCGGCAAGGCGTCGCTGAACAGTTCGTTGCCTGCTCAACTGGACAAGGTCGAGGTGCGTGATCGCGGTCTGACTCAGGATCTGGCGTTCGGCACCGCACGCTGGCAGCCACGCCTGTCGGCACTGGCAGCCAAACTGTTGCAAAAACCCTTCAAGGCCGCCGATGCAGACGTCGAAGCGTTGCTGCTGGTGGGGCTTTACCAGCTGTTTTACAGCCGAATTCCTGCGCATGCGGCCATTGGTGAAACCGTTGGCTGCGCTGACAAGCTGAAAAAACCGTGGGCCAAAGGCTTGCTCAACGCCGTGCTGCGCAACGCGCAACGTGATGGCGAGGCACTGTTGATCGAGCTGGAACACGACCCGGTGGTGCGCACCGCCCACCCGCGCTGGCTGCAAAAAGCCCTGAAAGCCGCCTGGCCGGAGCAATGGGAAGCGATCTGCGCAGCCAATAATGCGCATCCGCCGATGATTTTGCGGGTCAACCGTCGGCATAACAGCCGCGACCAGTACCTTGAGCTGCTGAACACTGCCGGGCTACAAGCCAGCGCGTGCACCTTCAGTCAGGACGGCATCGTACTTGCCGAGCCCTGCGACGTGCGCTCGCTACCGGGCTTTGCCGAAGGCTGGATCAGCGTTCAGGACGAAGCCGCGCAACTGGCCGCTGACCTGCTGGAGCTCGCGCCCGGGCAACGCGTACTCGACGCCTGTTGCGCGCCAGGTGGCAAGACCTGCCATTTGCTTGAAGTGCAGCCGCAATTGAGCGGCGTAGTGGCGGTGGACCTCGAAGCCAAGCGCCTGGTGCGCGTGCGTGAAAACCTTGATCGTCTGGGGCTGGACGCCGAGCTGATCGCTGCCGACGCCCGCGAAACGGCGCAGTGGTGGGACGGCAAGCCGTTCCAGCGCATCCTGCTCGACGCGCCGTGCTCGGCAACGGGTGTAATCCGTCGCCACCCGGACATCAAGCTGACCCGCCAACTGGATGACATCGCCGCGCTCGCTAGC
Organism: Pseudomonas sp. ICMP 3272; assembly: GCF_001466905.1. Lineage (NCBI taxonomy): Bacteria > Pseudomonadati > Pseudomonadota > Gammaproteobacteria > Pseudomonadales > Pseudomonadaceae > Pseudomonas > Pseudomonas sp. ICMP 3272. The sequence continues at coordinate 144,871 of NZ_LKEK01000024.1, read as the reverse complement.
CTGCAGGGCGAACTGCTCGACGCGTTGTGGCCTACGCTGCAAGTAGGCGGCATGCTGGTTTACGCGACCTGTTCGACACTACCGACTGAAAATACCGACGTCATCGAGGCGTTTCTGGCCCGCACCTCCGGGGCCAGAGAACTGGATATCGCCGGTCAGGCCGGACAGCCACCCGCAGGTATCAAGCAAGCCCATGGTCGCCAGCTGCTGGCCCAGCAAGGCGGCCACGACGGTTTCTACTACGCCAAACTGATCAAGATCGCAGCGGCGCGGGAGTAAGCAGGTGAAAATCATCATTCTGGGTGCAGGTCAGGTAGGCGGTACGCTGGCCGAGCATCTGGCGGGCGAAGCCAACGACATTACCGTGGTCGACACCGATGGCGACCGGTTACGCGATCTGGGCGACCGCCTGGATATCCGTACCGTGCAGGGCAAGGGCTCCTATCCCGCAGTTCTGCGCCAGGCGGGCGCGGACGACGCCGACATGCTGGTCGCGGTGACCAGCAGCGACGAAGCCAACATGATCGCCTGCCAGGTGGCCCACACGCTGTTCCACACGCCGACCAAGATCGCGCGCATCCGTGAAGCGGCGTACCTGACACGTGCTGGCCTGTTCGATAAAAACGCGATCCCGGTCGACGTGTTGATCAGTCCGGAGCAGGTCGTCACCAACTACATCAAACGTCTGATCGAGTATCCCGGCGCGTTACAGGTCATCGATTTCGCCGAAGGCAAGGCACAACTGGTCGCGGTCAAAGCCTATTACGGCGGCGCATTGGTAGGCCAGCAACTGCGCCAGTTGCGCGCGCACATGCCCAATGTCGACACCCGTATCGCGGCGATCTATCGGCGCGACCGGGCGATCCTGCCCCACGGCGATACGGTCATCGAAGCCGACGACGAGGTGTTCTTCATCGCCGCCAAGGCGGATATTCGTGCGGTGATGGGTGAGCTGAGGCGTCTGGACGAGAACTACAAGCGCATCGTCATTGCAGGCGGCGGCAACATCGGTGAGCGTCTGGCTGAAGCCATTGAAAGCCGCTATCAGGTAAAGATCATCGAAGTAAACCCGGCGCGCTGCCGCTATCTGTCGGAGCATCTGGACAGTACGGTGGTGCTACAGGGCAGCTCATCGGATCGCGATTTGCTGATGGAAGAAAACATCAACAATACCGACCTGTTTCTGGCGCTGACCAACGACGATGAAGCCAACATCATGTCGTCGCTGCTGGCCAAACGCCTGGGCGCACGCAAGGTGATGACCCTGATCAACAACCCGGCCTATGTCGATCTGGTCCAGGGCGGTGAGATTGATGTGGCGGTCAGCCCGCAACTGGCAACCATCGGCACGCTGCTGGCTCATGTGCGACGGGGCGATATCGTCAGCGTGCACTCGTTACGGCGCGGTGCAGCCGAAGCCATCGAGATCGTCGCGCACGGCGACCCGAAATCCAGCAAAGTGGTCGGTCGCGCCATCAAGGACATCAACCTGCCGACCGGCACGGCAATCGGTGCGATCATCCGCGACGAACAGGTGCTCATCGCCCACGACATCACCGTGATCGAATCCGGTGACCATGTGATCATGTTCCTTGTGGATAAAAAGTGCATCCGTGAAGTGGAGCGGCTGTTTCAGGTGGGGTTGAGCTTTTTCTGAACAGGTCCTGAACAGCCTGCTCCCTGACTGAACCTCTTGCCGACCTGTCTGGTCGGCAACGCTCGTCGACTCGGACGAATTCTCTCTAAGCGCGCGTATCACACATACGCGCGCTATGCCTTTGACGGGCGTTACCAGAGAGAACATAAGCAATGCCTGAATCCAAAGTCCCCCTTCAAGGCTCACAAACCGACGGCACACCTGCGGGTGGCTGGCCTGCGCTCAGCGCGGTCAATAAGCACCTGTTGCACCAGCATGTGCTGATCAAGGGCAACCGCACGCTGATGTCCATGAACAAGCCTGGCGGCTTCGACTGCCCGAGTTGCTCCTGGCCGGACCCGAAGAAGCCGCACACCTTTGAATACTGCGAGAACGGTGCCAAGGCACTGGCCTGGGAATCGACCAAAAAACGCGTGACGCCTGAGTTTTTCGCCCGGCATACGGTCAGCGAACTGGCGACCTGGAGCGATCACGAGCTGGAAGCAGAAGGCCGTATCACCGAGCCGATGCGCTACGACGCCGCCACTGACAAATACCTGCCCGTCACCTGGGACGAAGCGTTCGCCGAGATCGGCGAAGAGCTGCGCGGCCTGAGCGATCCGTGGAAGCTGGAGCTGTACACCTCCGGGCGCACGTCAAACGAAGCCGCATTTTTGTATCAGCTGTTCGGTCGGCTGTACGGCATGGCCAACTTCCCTGACTGCTCGAACATGTGCCATGAAACCACCACTGCGGCGCTGCCCGAGTCGATCGGGGTTGGCAAAGGCACCACGACGCTGGAAGATTTCGAGAACGCCGACGCGATTTTCATCATCGGCCAGAACCCCGGTACCAACAGCCCGCGCATGATGTCCGAGCTGCACGCGGCCGCAAAACGGGGTGCCAGCATCATTTCGTTCAACCCGCTGCGGGAAAGGGCGCTGGTACGCTTTGCGGCGCCGCAGGACCCGCGCGACATGCTCAGTCTTCATGGGGTGGAAATCAGCTCGCAGTACCATCAGGTCAGGATCGGTGGCGACATGATCGCCCTGCAAGGCGTTTGCAAGGCCGTGATCGAAGCCGATGACGTGGCGCAGCGTGAAAACCTGCCGCGCGTCCTTGATGTGGCGTTCATTGAAGAACACACCCATGGCTTTGAGCAGTACGCCGACTATTGCCGGCAGTTGCCGTGGGACATCATCGAGCGCCATTCGGGTCTGACGCGTCAGGCCATCGAAGAGGTAGCGGCAGTCTATAAACGCTCGAAGGGGGTTATCTGCTGCTGGGGGATGGGCGTCACTCAGCACAAGCGTGGCGGTGATGCGATGCAGCAGATCATCAACCTGCTGCTGTTGCGCGGCAACATCGGCAAGCTCGGTGCGGGGGCTTGCCCGGTACGTGGACACTCCAACGTACAGGGCGACAGGACGATGGGCATCTATGAAAAGGCCGGAGAACCGTTTCTGGCCAGCATGAGCAAGGTGTTCGGTTTCGAGGCGTCCAGAAAAAAAGGCCATGCCGTGGCCCAGACCTGCGAAGCCCTGTTGCGTGGCGAGGTGGAAGCACTCATTTCCATGGGCGGCAATTTCTTCCGCGCCATTCCGGACACTGATGTGATCTGCCCGACCGTCAGCCGCCTGAAAATGACGGTGCTGGTCAACACCAAGCTCAACCGCAGTGCGACGGTACATGGACAGAAAGCCTTTCTGCTGCCATGCGTGGCGCGTTCGGAACGCGACCTGCAGAACGGTGTGGCGCAGACCATTACGGTCGAGGACTCAATGTCGATGGTGCACGGTTCGACCGGCATGCTTGAGCCTGCGTCGAAACATCTGATTTCAGAAGTCGCCATCATCGCCGGTATCGCCAAAGCGACGCTTGCGCCCAATCCCAAGGTGGACTGGGACAGCTATGTGGGCGACTACGCCAGGATTCGCGACAAGATCGAAGAAGTGTTGCCCGAGCAGTTTTATGACTTCAATCAGCGAATTCTTGAGCCTGGAGGTTTTCGTTTGCCCAATGCCGCCAGTGAGCGCAAGTGGGACACCGAGTCGGGCAAGGCCAACTTCCTCTTTCCCGAAGGCGTCTACGACGAAGACGACACGCCACCGGGCGCGGAGCATTTGCAGTTGATGACGATCCGCAGCCATGACCAGTTCAATACCACGGTGTATTCCAACGATGACCGTTATCGGGACATCTTTGGCGACCGCATGGTGGTGATGCTCAACCCACAGGACATCGAACGCCTGGGGCTGAAGGCCGGGGACTACATTGAGTTTCAGACAGCGCTCGACCCGACCACGACGCGGCGTGCAGCGGGTTTCAAAGTCATCCCCTACGACGTGCCGCAAGGCTGCTGCGCGGCGTACTACCCGGAAACCAACGGCCTGCTGCCACTGGCCAATCGGGATAAACACGGCAACACCCCTGCGGCCAAATCCATCCCGGTGAATCTGGTGCGGATGAGTTCGGAGGGGACGCAAGTGGCATTGGAACGGCGCGGTTTGATTGCGGCGGCCAGTTGAGGGGAACACTATCGTGCCCATGCTGGAGCGTGAGGAACGATAACCTCGACTATCGTGCGGCGCTCCGCGTCGCATGCAGTTCTGGACGCTCTGCGTCCGATCTTGAATGCGAGGCGAGGCGCAAATCTGTGACGCGGAGCGTCACGCACGGCATTCCCACGCTGGAGCGTGAGGAACGATAACCTGACTATCGTGCGGCGCTCCGCGTCGCATGCAGTTCTGGACGCTCCGCGTCCGATCTTTCCTAGTACCAGCGCGCTTCGCCTGGCGGGCGTTTCTTGAAGCGTTTCATGGTCCACATGTACTGGCTCGGGTAGGCTCGCACGTATTTCTCGACCACTTTGCTCATCGCCGCTGCCGAGGTTTCGGTGTCGGTGCTGTACATGGCTTCGGGAGCGGCTTCCAACACTACTTTGTAGCCGGAACCATCTGGCAGGCGCATGGCGTGCAGGAATACGCCGACAGCCTTGCCTCCAGCGAGCATGTTCGGTACGAATTTGCTGGTCAGCGCCTGGGTGCCGCAGAAGGGCACGAAAATGCCCGCTGATTCAGCCGGCTCCGGATCGGCCGGAATACCCACCGAGCCGCCTTTGCGCACTTCCTTGATGACACTGAGAATGCCTTCCTTGGTCGACGCCGCCACCCGGTTGCCCAACTGCACACGCTGCTTGCGCAACAGGTCGTCCACGGCTTTCAGCTTGGGAGGACGATAGAAAATGATCGGCTTGCACTGGCTGCAATAGAAGTGATTGAGCACTTCCCAGTTGCCCAGGTGACTGGTGATACCAACCACGCCCTTGCCGGAAGCCAGCGCGTCCTTGAGCACATCAAGCCCTTCGACTTCACGCACCAGGTTGATCGATTTCTGCGCAGGCCAGATCCACGCACAAGCGCTTTCGGTCAGGGTCTTGCCGATATCCATGAGGCTACGGCCAACGAGCTTTTCCAGCTCGGGCTCGCTCAACTCGGGGAAGCACTTGGACAGATTGATCCGTGCCACTTCACGCGAGCGGTTGGGCAGCTTCCACATCAGCCAGCCAATCGCGGTACCTGCCCATTGCACCGCGCGCCACGGCAACAGCGCAAACAATCGCAACGCCCCGACCATTACGGCGCCTTTGAACTTATCCACAGATGACTCCCAGATTCTCGAGGCGGGTAGTGTAACCGTCAGCGGCTCAGGATCGCATACCGATCACAATCCACAGTGTGATCCATGACCATACCGCTGGCCTGCATATACGCATAACAGATGGTCGGGCCGACAAACGTGAAGCCGGCCTTTTTCAGCGCCTTGCTCATCGCTTCGGCCTCGGAGGTAATCGCCGGCACCTCACTGCGATCCTTGAAATGGTTGATCTTCGGCTCGCCACCGACAAACGACCAGAGCAGACCGACCGGGTCTTGCAGCGCCAGCCAGGCCCGCGCATTGGTGCGCACGGCCTTGAGCTTGAGGCGATTGCGGATAATGCTCGGATCGAGCATCAGCGCCTCTATTTCGGCATCGCTCAGCTGCGCCAGGCGCTCGACGTCAAAGCCGTGCAGCACTTCGCGATAACGCGCCCGCCGCTTGAGAATCGTGATCCACGACAGCCCGGCCTGGAACCCTTCGAGCAAAAGCAACTCGAAGAGCTTCTGCGCATCGCGCAGCGGCACTCCCCACTCCTGATCGTGATAAGCGATGTACAGGGGGTCTTCGTTGCACCAAAAGCAGCGTGTCATAGGGCTCCCAAGGAGTGGACGTGCGGCCGAATCGGGTATACTCCCGCTCTTTGAATCGCAGCCCAGCACAGGTGAAATTTGTGAGCCAGCCTACGCCAGCCGTGCGTACCTTCCAAGACTTGATCCTCGCCCTCCAGCAATACTGGGCAGAACAAGGTTGCGTGGTACTTCAGCCCTACGATATGGAAGTAGGCGCCGGCACGTTCCACACTGCCACGTTTCTGCGCGCCGTAGGCCCGGAAACCTGGAACGCCGCTTACGTACAGCCAAGCCGTCGCCCGACTGACGGCCGCTACGGCGAAAACCCCAACCGCCTGCAGCATTACTATCAGTTCCAGGTAATTCTCAAGCCCAACCCGGACAACTTCCAGGAACTGTACCTGGGTTCGCTCAAGCACATCGGCCTCGATCCGCTGGTGCACGACGTGCGTTTCGTCGAAGACAACTGGGAATCGCCGACGCTGGGCGCCTGGGGTCTGGGCTGGGAGATCTGGCTCAACGGTATGGAAGTCTCGCAGTTCACCTACTTCCAGCAGGTCGGCGGCCTAGAGTGCTACCCGGTTACCGGCGAAATCACTTACGGCCTTGAGCGTCTGGCCATGTACCAGCAAGGCGTGGACTCGGTCTACGATCTGGTCTGGGCTGACGGCCCGTTCGGCAAAGTGACCTACGGCGACGTGTTCCACCAGAACGAGGTGGAGCAGTCGACCTACAACTTCGAACACGCCAACGTCGACAAACTGTTCGAACTGTTCGATTTCTACGAGAGCGAAGCCGCACGCCTGATCGAGCTGGAGCTGCCGTTGCCGGGCTATGAAATGGTCCTCAAGGCCTCACACACCTTCAACCTGCTGGATGCCCGCCGCGCGATTTCCGTGACCGCGCGTCAGCAATACATCCTGCGCGTACGCACGCTGGCCCGCTCGGTGGCTCAGGCCTACCTGCAGGCCCGCGCCCGTCTCGGTTTCCCGATGGCGCCGCCCGATCTACGCGATGAAGTGTTGGCCAAGCTGGAGGCAGCGCAATGAGTGCTCAAGATTTTCTGGTTGAACTGGGCACTGAAGAACTGCCACCCAAGACCCTCGTTTCCCTGGCAGATGCATTTCTGGCCGGTATTGAAAAAGGCCTGTCGGGCGCAGGTCTGACCTACAGCGCCAAACAGGTCTACGCCGCACCGCGTCGCCTGGCCGTGCTGATCACCGAGCTGGCCACGCAACAACCGGATCGCAGCGTCAACCTCGACGGCCCGCCGCGTCAGGCAGCGTTCGATGCGGACGGTAACCCGACGCAGGCTGCTTTGGGCTTTGCCAAGAAGTGCGGCGTCGATCTGAGCGAAATCGATCAGAGCGGCCCGAAACTGCGCTACAGCCAGACCATCCTCGGCAAGCCGACCACGTCGCTGCTGCCAACCATCGTCGAAGACTCGCTGAACGACCTGCCGATTGCCAAGCGCATGCGCTGGGGTGCCCGCAAGGAAGAGTTCGTGCGTCCGACCCAGTGGCTGGTAATGCTGTTCGGTGATCAGGTGGTTGACTGCACGATCCTCGCCCAGAGCGCGGGTCGTCATTCTCGCGGTCATCGCTTCCATCACCCGCAAGACGTGCGTATTTCTTCGCCTGCCGGGTACCTCAGCGACCTGCGCGCCGCGCACGTACTGGCCGACTTCAATGAACGTCGGCAGATCATCAGCAAACGCGTCGACGAGCTGGCCACCCAACAGGAAGGCACCGCCATCGTGCCGCCAAGTCTGCTGGACGAAGTGGCCGGTCTGGTCGAATGGCCGGTTCCGCTGGTGTGTTCATTCGAAGAGCGCTTCCTGGAAGTCCCTCAGGAAGCCTTGATTACCACCATGCAGGACAACCAGAAATACTTCTGCCTGCTGGATGTCGACGGCAAGCTGCTGCCGCGCTTCATCACCGTGGCCAACATCGAGAGCAAGGACCCGGCACAGATCATCGCCGGTAACGAGAAGGTGGTTCGTCCACGCCTGACCGACGCCGAGTTCTTCTTCAAGCAAGACAAGAAGCAGAAGCTGGAAACCTTCAACGATCGTCTGAAAAACGTCGTGTTCCAGGCGCAATTGGGTAGCGTGTTCGACAAGGCCGAGCGCGTCTCGAAACTGGCTGCCTACATCGCTCCAAGCATCGGCGGCGACGCCCAGCGTGCTGCACGCGCTGGTCTGCTGTCCAAGTGCGACCTGTCGAGCGAAATGGTCGGCGAGTTCCCGGAAATGCAGGGTATCGCCGGTTACTACTACGCCAAGGCCGACGGCGAGCCTGAAGATGTCGCGCTGGCGCTCAACGAGCAGTACATGCCACGTGGCGCGGGCGCCGAACTGCCGACAACGCTGACTGGCGCTGCGGTGGCCATCGCCGACAAACTCGACACGCTGGTCGGTATCTTCGGTATCGGCATGCTGCCCACCGGCAGCAAAGACCCCTATGCGCTGCGTCGTGCTGCGTTGGGTATCCTGCGTATTCTGATCGAGAAGAAGCTCGACCTTAATCTGGTCGAAACGGTGAAATTCGCAGTCACGCAGTTTGGCGCGAAGATCAAGCCTGCCGGTCTGGCGGAGCAGGTACTCGACTTCATCTTCGACCGTCTGCGTGCGCGTTATGAAGACGAAGGCGTCGATGTGGCTGTGTACCTCTCGGTACGTGCGCTGCAACCTGCTTCGGCGCTGGATTTCGATCAGCGTGTTCAGGCGGTCCAGGCTTTCCGCAAACTGCCACAGGCCGCTGCACTGGCCGCGGTGAACAAGCGCGTATCGAACCTGTTGAGCAAGGCCGAGGGCAGCATTGCCCAGACCGTCGAGCCCAAGTATTTCGACAACGCCAACGAGTTTTCGCTGTACTCGGCTATTCAGCAGGCTGACCACGCGGTCCAGCCGATGGCTGCCGAGCGTCAATACAGCGAATCGCTGGCGCGTCTGGCGATGCTGCGTGAGCCGGTCGATGCATTCTTCGAAGCGGTAATGGTCAACGCGGAAGACGCCAATGTGCGCGCCAACCGCTATGCCTTGTTGTCGCGTTTGCGCGGCCTGTTCCTTGGCGTTGCCGATATTTCGCTGCTGGGCTGAGAAGGGGTCGATGGTGAAACTGCTGATACTTGATCGAGACGGAGTCATCAACCATGACTCCGATGCTTACATAAAGTCCGTGAAGGAGTGGGTGCCCATTCCCGGCTCGATCGAGGCTATCGCAGATCTGAGCAAGGCCGGCTGGACGGTGGCGGTCGCCACCAACCAGTCGGGCATTGCCCGAGGTTATTATGATCTGGCCACGCTGGATGCCATGCATGCGCGCTTGCGCAAGCTGGTGGCAGAGCAGGGTGGCGAGGTCGGTTTGATCGTCTATTGCCCGCATGGGCCAGACGATGGCTGTAGCTGCCGCAAGCCTAAACCCGGCATGCTGAAGGCCATCGCCCTTCATTACGCAGCAGACCCCAAAGGTCTCTGGTTTGTGGGCGACAGTAAAGGTGACCTGCAGGCCGCATTGGCCGTCGATTCTCAGCCTGTGCTGGTGATGACCGGCAAAGGTCGTAAAACGATGGACGACGGAGTGCCAGCAGGCACGTTGATTTTTGACGATCTGGCGGCGGTTGCCGCAGAGCTTATCCACAACAGCGCCTCACTGAACAATTAGCTCGTCAGGTTCAGGACGCTCAAGGAGCGGGCACCTGCCCGTACGGTAAACGTAACTATGTCGATCATGCAGGCAATCAGGACCTTCTTCTTTTACCTGTTGCTGGGCACCAGCTCACTGTTGTGGTGCACGTTGAGTTTTTTCATTGCGCCTTTTCTGCCGTTCAAAGCCCGCTATCGCTTTATTAACGTCTATTGGTGCCGCTGCGCCATCTGGCTGACCAAGGTGTTTCTGAACATCCAGGTTGAAGTGACTGGCGCCGAAAACGTACCGAAAACCCCCTGCGTGATCATCTCCAACCATCAGAGCACCTGGGAGACTTTCTTCCTGTCGGCGTACTTCGAGCCGATGAGCCAGGTCCTCAAGCGTGAACTGCTGTATGTGCCGTTCTTCGGCTGGGCCATGGCGATGCTGCGCCCCATTGCCATTGACCGTGATAACCCTAAAGCCGCACTGCGGGAAATCGCCAAGAAAGGCGACGAACTCCTAAAGGATGGCGTCTGGGTGCTGATCTTCCCGGAGGGTACACGCGTACCTTATGGCCAAGTCGGAAAATTCTCTCGCGGCGGTACTGCGTTGGCGGTAAACGCTGATCTGCCAGTCCTGCCTATCGCGCATAACGCTGGCAAATACTGGCCTCGAGATGGCTGGGCGAAAAAGCCAGGCACTATTCAGGTGGTGATTGGCGAACCGATGTACGCAGAAGGCACAGGCCCGCGCGCCATTGCTGCGTTGAATGACCGTGTGCAAGCCTGGAACGAGGACGCACAGCGCGCGATGGGCTCGCCTGTTGCACCGGCAGCAAGCCCTGAAAAAGTCCCAGCGTGATTTTGTGGATAACCTGTGTACGGTTTTTCTGAAATCCGTCAGAAACCTTGGCTAACTCTCTAATTCGTATACATATTTTTTCAGGCTATAAAAACCGGAAAAACGTGCATAAGTTTTGGTGATGTATCAAAAACCGACCTGCAAAAGGTCGGTTTTTTATTGCTTGGGCTAGCGCACGGGGCGAAGCCGATTTCAGTCAGGCCAACGTACCGCTCCAATATTTCTGGAAGGGCAGAAGAGGAACATGTCCCGTTCAATCTGGCTGCAACGTTCCCTCAAATCCTCGCGCTTGGACCACTCTTATTGCTGCCATAACGCCTACCTTCAGGTAATCTTGCATTTTTGTAATGGAGTACGGCGATGAGCAATTTACCTTTTACAGCCAAAGGGTCTAACGGCGAGATTACATTCACCGGATCTGAGGTTCTAATTCGCCGCACAGGATTGTTTGGTGCACTGCGACAATTCTCAGGCATGGGCAAAGGTAACAAAGATATTCCAATATCAGCCATTTCAGCTATTCGCCTGGAGCCCGCCTCACTGCTTAATAAAGCTTTCTTCCAAGTGATCCACGCTGGTGATCTGGCTTTTCGCGGCGGTTCAACAAATATTGCAAACGATGACAATTCCGTATTCTTCGGCAAGGGCAGCAACGCGGATTTTGAGCAGATCAAGAAAATGATTCTGGAGGCAGTAGCAGCGTCGCACCAACCAGCCAAGACCTCGTCGGCTTCGACAGAGGACATCCCTGCAATGTTGAAAAAACTCTCCGACTTAAAGGACCAAGGCGTCCTGACCGAAGATGAGTTTCTGATAAAGAAAGCAGATCTGCTTTCACGGATGTAGACCGTAACGAGCCTATAGGTAGGGGACACCTGATTCCGGACACGACGTTAAATTTCCGCTAGGACTGAGCGGTTGCCTGGTCCGTTATTGAAAGGGCGTGGCCGGCATCCATTGATGCGTAAAATAGTCACTGATATCCCAAAACCATGGTGTTCCACGTGGAACACCAGTCGTAAGTTTTCTCAGTTCCAATGCGCGCACAGTTATCGCGGTGACTACGCCGATGTAAGCACAGCAGTCACTGTGGATCCGCTCGTCGTTTCAATCAAAAATCTGCCACCTTACCCCAAGATGAACCGTGGAAACGGTCTGGGTGATAAGGTTTAGGGTCAACGATAGGGGCGACACCACTGACAATGTCAGCGATCAGATGACCTGCTCCTGGTCCAATACCGAAACCATGGCCACTGAATCCGGCGGCGAGGACGAGGCCGGGCAGGCTGGCGATTTCACCGATCCCGGGCACACCATCAGGTGTGCTGTCGACATAACCAGCCCAAGCAGCAGTGACCGACGATTGTTTGAGAGCGGGGACCGTCGCCACCGCACGCTTGTAGGTCAACTCCACCGCAGAGGTATCGACCTTGGGATCGAGTATGCGCATTTTCTCCATAGGTGTCGGCTGGTCGAGACGCCACTTGCCGCGGCCCTCGTGGCCTGAGCGCAAGCCTTCCAGGCCTCCCGGTGCAAGGTTGCGCCAACGACGCTGAAACATGGGCAGGAACTGTGTAGCAAAACCAAATAACTGCGGCGTAGGATCAACCCGTCCACGGCCGCTGATTGCCAGTGTATAGCTACCGTCATAGCGGCGAGTCATGGAGATATTTGAAGTATGCAACGCCGCCACTAACTCTTCGGTCGGCGGGGACACTGACATTACCGTCTGGCGAATAGTGGCTTGGGGAAAACTGATACCGTACTGGCGACAGAACGAAGAAGCCCACGCGCCTCCGGCAAGTACCACGAGCCGGGTACGAATGGTGCCGTGCTCAGTGACCACAGCGGACAATCGCCCACCTTCGGTTTCCAGACCCCGAGCAGCGCAACCCTGATGCACGGTGCCGCCCAGCGCCATGATCGCTCTCGCAACAGCTGGCGCTGCACGAGATGGATCGGCAGTACCATCCGTAGGCGCATAGACTCCGCCCTTCCATTGCTTACCTGTAGCCTTGCCGCGTTCGGCAGCCTGCTGCGCGGTCAACATGTAGGTCTGGACATCTACGGTACGAGCAAACTCTCCCCAGCGTGCCCATCCCGCCAGTTCTTTCTCGTCGTTGCTCAAGTACAGCAGGCCGCAGCGGGTGAAGCCTGTCTGCTCACCGCTCTGCTTGGCAAACTGCTCCCACAGGTCCAGGCTTTTGGTTGCCATCGGCAGCTCCCGGGCATCCCGATTCTGCTGCCGGCACCACCCCCAGTTACGACTCGATTGCTCGGCACCGATACGGCCTTTTTCAACCAGAGCGACCTTCATGCCGCGCAGGGCGAGGTAGTAGGCGGTGAAGCTGCCTATTATGCCGCCGCCAATGACAACTACATCTGCCTCCAAGGGAAGCTTGGAGGAGGTCTCGACGGGGATCAGAGGTGCGGGCATTTTTGCTATTCCTGCCAATATCGTAGTGATATGTGCAGCCTTGAGCGGCTGCGATATTGATCAGGTTAATCGCTCAGCGAAATCATCTGCGCCGAAGTTTCCTGTGTAAACATACGGATCGACTGTTTTAGCCACTATAAACGGCAGATTGCTTCAACGTTCATTGTGATCAAGTCGATGAGATCGTTGCAACGCAGGACAGGCCTGGAAGATCCTCAAATGAAAAAGGCCAACCCCAGGGTTGGCCTTATCAAGTCGAAATCACCATTGCGGGATAACGGCTAGCTTTTCTGTGAAGCTACAACTGAATCAGAAGTCCAGGTTGGACACTGCCAGCGCATTGCTCTCGATAAAGTCACGGCGTGGTTCGACCGCATCACCCATAAGGGTGTTGAAGATCTGGTCAGCGCCAATGGCGTCTTCGATGGTCACTTTCAGCATGCGACGCACACTCGGGTCCATGGTGGTTTCCCACAGTTGGTCCGGGTTCATCTCACCAAGACCCTTGTAGCGCTGGATGGTGTGGCGCTTGGTGCTTTCGGCCATCAACCAGGCGAGGGCTTCCTTGAACTCGGTGACGGGCTTCTTGCGCTCGCCACGTTGCACGTAGGCACCTTCTTCCAGAAGCGTGCTGATCTGCAGTCCCAGAGCGGTAACGGTCTTGTAGTCATTGCTGCCGAAGAAGTCACGGTTGAAGGTGACATAGTTCGACAGACCATGGGAGATCAGTTCGACCTCTGGCAGCCAGACGTTACGTTCACGGTCTTCACGCAGGCTGGCCTTGTAGACCAGACCTGACTTCTCACCGGTACGCAGACGCGCGTCGAACAGTGCCAGCCAGGCCTGCATGCCCTCGTGGTCGGACAGTTGTTCCAGCGTGATCGGCGGCAGGTAGACGAAGTGTTCGGTCAGTTCCTGTGGATAAAGACGCGACAGACGCTTGAGGGTCTTCATGACCATGCGGAAGTCGTTGACCAGTTTCTCCAGCGCAGTACCAGAGATGCCCGGTGCCGATTCGCTGAGGTGCAGGCTGGCGTCTTCAAGGGCCGATTGGGTCATGTATTCTTCCATGGCCTCGTCGTCCTTGATGTACTGCTCCTGCTTGCCTTTCTTGACCTTGTACAGCGGCGGCTGAGCGATGTAGATGTAGCCACGCTCGATCAGCTCGGGCAACTGACGGAAGAAGAAGGTCAGCAGCAGGGTACGGATGTGCGAGCCGTCGACGTCAGCATCGGTCATGATGATGATGTTGTGATACCGCAACTTGTCGATGTTGTACTCTTCACGGCCGATGCCACAGCCCAGCGCGGTGATCAAAGTGCCCACTTCCTGAGAAGAGATCATTTTGTCGAAACGCGCTTTTTCAACGTTCAGGATCTTGCCCTTGAGTGGCAGGATCGCCTGGGTTCTACGGTTACGCCCCTGCTTGGCTGATCCGCCAGCAGAGTCCCCTTCCACCAGGTACAGTTCGGAGAGGGCAGGGTCCTTCTCTTGGCAGTCGGCAAGCTTGCCCGGCAAGCCAGCGATATCCAGCGCACCTTTGCGGCGAGTCATCTCGCGAGCCTTGCGCGCTGCTTCGCGGGCACGGGCTGCGTCGATCATCTTGCCAACGACGGCTTTGGCTTCGTTCGGGTTTTCCAGCAGGAAGTCGGAGAAGTACTTGCCCATCTCCTGTTCCACGGCAGTTTTGACTTCAGAAGAAACCAGTTTGTCTTTAGTCTGCGAGCTGAATTTCGGGTCAGGTACTTTGACCGAAATGATCGCAGTCAAACCTTCACGCGCATCGTCGCCCGTGGTCGCGACCTTGTGCTTCTTGGCCAGACCTTCCTGCTCGATGTAGTTGTTCAGGTTACGCGTCAACGCGGAACGGAAGCCCACCAGGTGAGTACCGCCATCACGCTGCGGAATGTTGTTGGTGAAGCACAGCAGGTTCTCGTTGAAGCTGTCGTTCCACTGCAGCGCAATCTCGACACCAATGCCGTCGTCGCGTTGAATATTGAAGTGGAACACCTGATTGACCGGCGTCTTGTTGGTGTTCAGGTATTCAACGAATGCACGCAGACCACCCTCATATTTGAACAGCTCTTCCTTACCGCTACGTTCGTCCTTGAGGACAATGCCGACACCGGAGTTAAGGAAGGACAGTTCGCGAATCCGCTTGGCCAGGATGTCCCAGCTGAAGTGGATATTCTTGAACGTTTCAGCGGAAGGCTTGAAGTGGATCTGGGTGCCCGTGGTGTCACTTTCACCGACGATTTTCATCGGTTCCTGTGGAACACCATGCACGTAAGTCTGCTCCCAGATCTTGCCGCTGCGACGAACCGTCAGCAACAGAATTTCTGAAAGGGCGTTAACAACCGACACACCTACACCGTGCAAACCGCCGGATACCTTGTAGGAGTTGTCATCGAACTTGCCGCCAGCGTGGAGCACGGTCATGATGACCTCGGCTGCCGACACGCCTTCTTCTTTATGCACGTCTACCGGAATACCGCGGCCGTTGTCGCGCACGGTGATAGATTCGTCTGGGTGGATGATGATGCTGATGTCGTCGCAATGGCCTGCCAATGCTTCGTCGATCGAGTTATCAACCACCTCGAACACCATGTGGTGCAGACCGCTGCCATCGTCTGTATCACCGATGTACATTCCGGGACGCTTGCGTACGGCATCAAGTCCTTTCAGCACCTTAATGCTGGACGAGTCGTACGTTTGGTTTTCGCTCATGCAATCACTCCCGATGGTCGTGGGTCTGGGTGATACGGCCTTGTTCCACGTGGAACAAAGCGACTGGCGTTTCCGTCTGCCAGCCTTCCCTCAAAAATTCTTGATCTACACAGGTGATAAACACCTGGCAGCGTAATTCTTCCAGCAAGCGGCAAAGCGCGCGTCGATGGTTGTCATCCAGTTCGGAGGGCAAGTCATCTACCAGGTAAATACACTGGCCGCGACGGACCTGGCTAACCAGGTGTCCCTGAGCAATACGCAATGCGCAGACCACCAGCTTTTGCTGACCGCGAGACAATATGTCCGCCGCGTTATGAGCGCCTAATCTAAGGCGCAGGTCAGCTCGTTGTGGTCCGGCCTGGGTGTGGCCCATTTGCTGATCACGATGCAGGGAAGAGGCGAGCACTGTACTCAGCTCTTTTTCCTTGTCCCATCCTCGGTAGTAGCTCAGGGTCAAACCTTCAAGCTCAACAAGTTCGCTCAAAGTCTGTTCAAAGACGGGCTTCAATGCCTTGATATAGGCGCGACGGAATTCATCTATTTCGTCACTTGCCGAGCATAGCTCTCGGTCCCATGCCGCCTGTGAAGCGGCGTCAAGTGTACCATGCCGAAGCCACGAGTTTCGCTGCTTGAGGGCCTTCTGCAGGCGCTGCCAAGTAGCCATGAAACGAGGTTCCACGTGGAACACTCCCCAATCCAGAAACTGCCTGCGTATCTTCGGAGCGCCTTCCAGCAATCGGAAGCTGTCCGGATTGATCAACTGCAGTGGCAATATTTCAGCAAGCTGAGCGGCACTTTTCGCATTTTGCCCGTCAATACGAATCTGGAATTCGCCTTGTCGGTCGCGCGAAACACCGAGATTGCTGTGACCACCTTGCGCGAGATCGACTTGTCCGAAGACCGTACATGAAGGCTGCTCGTATTGAATGACGGGCAGCAAGCGACTGCTGCGAAACGAGCGGGCGATACCCAGCAGATGGATAGCTTCCAGCACGCTGGTTTTGCCACTGCCGTTAGCGCCGTAGAGGATATTGATACGCGGGGAGGGGGAGAGGGTCACCGGGTGCAGATTGCGCACCCCGGTGACCGAGACGCGACTAAGAGACATCTAGGTTGCGCTGGACATGAAGTTACAGACGCATCGGCATGACAACGTAGGCGGAATCGTCGTTATCGGACTCTTGCACCAGGGCGCTGCTATTGGAATCCGACAGAATCAGGCGCACCTGCTCGGTCGTCATCACGCCCAACACGTCGAGCAGATAGCTCACGTTAAAACCTATTTCCAGCGAATCGCCGTTGTACTCTACGCCGATTTCTTCCTCTGCCTCTTCCTGCTCAGGGTTGTTGGCCTGAATTTTCAATTGACCACTGGCCAGTTGCAGGCGGATACCGCGGTACTTCTCGTTGGACAGAATTGCGGTGCGACTGAACGCTTCGCGCAATGCCTGACGATCGCCCAGCACCAGCTTGTCGCCACCTTTAGGCAGCACGCGCTCGTAATCCGGGAATTTGCCATCGACCAGTTTGGAAGTGAAGGTGAACTCGCCGGTAGTCGCCCGGATGTGATGCAGCCCCAGAACGATGCTGACCATACCGTCCTGCTCGGTCAGCAGACGGGCCATTTCGAGAATACCTTTGCGCGGGACGATCACCTGATGACGATCGGCATGTTCGATATCGGCAGACATGGAGCACATCGCCAGACGGTGACCGTCAGTGGCGACCGCCCGCAAAATACCGGCACTGACTTCAAGCAGCATGCCATTGAGGTAGTAGCGAACATCCTGCTGAGCCATCGCAAAGCTGGTGCGCTCAATCAGGCGGCGCAACTTGCTCTGCACCAGATTGAAGGTCAGCGAGCCCGGGCCTTCTTCCACTGTCGGGAAATCGTTGGCAGGCAACGTGGACAGAGTGAAACGGCTACGACCTGCCTTGACGATCAGCTTGGAGTCATCGAGCTTGATGTCGATCAGCGCGTCATTGGACAGGCTTTTGCAAATGTCCATGAGCTTACGCGCAGGAACCGTGATTTCTCCAGGTTCTGCGGGCTCTTCCAGCTGGACGCGGCCAACCAGTTCGACTTCCAGATCCGTACCGGTCAGCGACAGTTGCTGACCTTCGACGACCAGAAGCACATTGGAAAGAACCGGCAAGGTCTGGCGGCGTTCTACCACGCCGGCGACCAATTGCAGGGGTTTCAACAGGGCTTCGCGTTGAATGGTGAAATGCATGGTCTAGTCCCTTGCCTTAATAAGCTGCACTGGCGTTATCACGTAGTCAGAGTGCGCAGCAGGTTCTTGTAGTCCTCGCGGATATCCGCATCGGATTCCTTGAGCTCGTTGATCTTTCTGCAGGCGTGCAAGACAGTCGTATGGTCCCGACCACCAAATACGTCACCGATTTCCGGAAGACTGTGGTTGGTGAGTTCCTTGGAAAGCGCCATCGCCACCTGGCGAGGCCGGGCAACAGAACGGGACCGACGCTTGGACAGCAGATCGGAGATCTTGATCTTGTAGTACTCGGCGACAGTACGCTGAATGTTATCCACACTCACCAGCTTGTCCTGCAACGCCAGCAAATCTTTCAGCGATTCGCGAATCAGTTCGATGGTGATGTCGCGACCCATGAAGTGCGAGTGAGCGATGACGCGCTTGAGCGCGCCCTCCAGCTCTCGAACGTTGGAGCGAATCCGCTGGGCAATGAAGAACGCCGCGTCATGAGGCAGATCGACCTTGGCCTGATCCGCTTTCTTCATGAGGATAGCCACGCGGGTTTCAAGCTCCGGAGGCTCGACAGCAACCGTCAGACCCCAACCGAAACGCGACTTGAGCCGTTCTTCAAGGCCTTCGATTTCTTTCGGATAGCGGTCGCTGGTCAGAATGACCTGTTGCCCACCTTCCAGCAGCGCGTTGAACGTATGGAAAAACTCTTCCTGCGACCGTTCCTTGCGAGCAAAAAATTGAATGTCATCGATCAGCAGTGCATCAACTGAACGGTAAAAGCGCTTGAACTCGTTGATTGCATTGAGCTGTAAGGCCTTGACCATGTCTGCGACGAAGCGCTCCGAATGCAGGTACACGACCTTGGCGTTCGGGTTCTTCTTCAACAGGTGGTTACCCACAGCATGCATCAAGTGAGTTTTACCGAGACCTACGCCACCGTAAAGGAACAGCGGGTTGTAACCGTGCTTGGGATTATCGGCAACCTGCCAGGCTGCAGCACGCGCCAGCTGGTTGGATTTACCCTCGACAAAATTCTCGAACGTGAACGTGCGGTTCAGGTAACTGGTGTGCTTGAGCGCGCCTTCAACCTGCACGGTACGTTGCTCCGCACGAGCGGGTGCCTGTTGCGAGCTGGCGCCGGCCATTGGGTCGAAGCTGTCGCGTGAAGGCTCGTCGTGTGTTGCAACGTTCTGAGCCGGTGCAGGCATCGCGACAGGAGCAGCCGGAGCAGCCATGGCGGGCGCAGACGACGAGACGCTGCTGACCGAATTGGCAGACAGCGCCTGGGACGCTGCTGCGGCCAATGGCGCATTCGGAGCGGCACGCGGTGCAGAGCTGCGCTTGCTTCCTATTAATAAGGAAAGAGCAGGCGCCATGCCTTGACCATGCTCGCCCAGAAGCTCCAGCAAACGGCCGAGGTATTTTTCGTTGACCCAATCGAGAACAAAACGATTCGGTGCGTACACACGCAACTCGTCGCCTTCGGCTTCGACCTGTAGCGGACGGATCCAAGTGTTGAATTGCTGGGCAGGCAGCTCATCGCGCAAAAGCTCCACGCACTGCTGCCAAAGTTCCACTGACACGGATATCCCCTGAGTTGAAAGCCGGTGAGGCAAAAACAGCCGCCATTGTAACGATCCGCAGACGACTTATCCACATGTAGGTTGCTCACAGGCAGCTATAAATCAACGATTTATAGAGTGGTCACACGACAAACGGTCAAATCCTGAGCTCTGTGGATAACCCATCTTCAGCCCATTGCATAAGTCAGGGCTAAACTCTGTGCATAACTCGCCTGTGGATAAAACCGCATTCCATGCACAGCTTTTCCGACAGTGCGGCACAGGCAAGGCACCGCTTCTAGACAACCTTTCTTTTCGCTGTACACATTGAATTACAAGGCCTGCAGGATTTTATCCACAGAAAGCGTCTACGTAAGAGTTATAAGCTTTATAAAGAAGCTTTAAATAGTCTCTTCTTTTTATTTCTATAACTGACCAGAGCCTGACTGCACCAAAACGGGTTCCAGAGGAAAATTGCCTATAAAAGACGCGTATGAAGAAAAGCTGGTTGGAAATTGACCTGCGGGCCTCCTTTCTCTAGAATCCCCGGTCTCTTAAAACGGGGGCCATTCCGGCCCGTAGTGGACGAACCAGGTAACACGCCATGAAACGTACTTTCCAACCCAGCACTATCAAGCGCGCCCGCACCCACGGTTTCCGTGCACGTATGGCCACCAAAAACGGCCGCGCAGTCCTTTCGCGTCGTCGTGCCAAAGGCCGTAAGCGTCTGGCAGTTTGATAAATCGGCACAGGAGGTGAGTCGAGACTTCAGTCGGGAAAAGCGTTTGCTGACTCCCCGGCATTTCAAGGCAGTCTTTGACTCCCCTACCGGCAAGGTTCCGGGGAAAAATCTCCTGCTCCTTGCGCGCAACAACGACCTTGATCATCCCCGTCTGGGGCTGGTGATAGGTAAAAAGAGCGTGAAGCTCTCCGTCGAGCGCAATCGCTTGAAACGCCTGATGCGCGAATCATTTCGCCAACACCAAGACAGTTTGGTCGGTTGGGATATCGTTATCGTCGCGCGTAAAGGTTTGGGTGACGTAGAAAACCCTGAACTGATTCAGCATTTCGGCAAGCTCTGGAAACGTCTGGCGCGTAGCCGACCCATTCCGGAAGAAAAATCCGAACCTGCAGGGGTAGACAGTCCAGATGCGTAAACTGGCACTCGTTCCGATCCAGTTTTATCGCTATGCCATTAGCCCGCTGATGGCCAGTCACTGTCGTTTCTACCCCAGTTGCTCCTGCTACGCGTATGAAGCCATCGAAAATCATGGCCTTTTGCGCGGTGGCTGGCTGTCAATTCGTCGCCTGGGTCGCTGTCACCCATGGAATCCCGGTGGTTATGACCCGGTTCCAGCTGTCCCCACCTCCCGTTCTTCTTCGATGGCCGAGTAATCATGGATATTAAACGCACGATCCTGATCGTCGCCCTGGCAATCGTGACCTACGTCGGGGTTCTGAAATGGAACCAAGACTATGGCCAGGCTGCCATGCCGACCCAGAATGTTGCAGCCAGCACCACCGCACCGGGTATTCCGGATACGGCCGCTGGTACTAATGGTTCTGCAAGTGCCGATGTTCCAAGCGCAAGCGCTACGGCCAATACGGCTGCAGCACCTCTTGAAACTCCGGCCGTAGCCAGCAAAGACCTTATCCACGTCAAGACCGATGTGCTCGATCTGGCGATCGATCCGGTGGGTGGCGACGTCGTTCAGCTTCGTTTGCCTCTGTACCCGCGTCGTCAGGATCGTCCTGATGTTCCGTTTCAGTTGTTCGACAACGGCGGCGAGCGTACTTTTCTGGCACAAAGCGGCCTGACCGGGACCAATGGTCCTGATGCACGCGCTGCCGGTCGTCCGGTTTACACCTCCACACAAAAGACTTATCAACTGGCTGACGGCCAGGATTCGATGGTTGTGGATCTGAAATTCTCGGAAAACGGCGTCAACTACATCAAGCGCTTCACGTTCAAGCGCGGTCTGTATGATCTGGTCATGACCTACGTTGTGGATAACCAGAGCGCACAACCCTGGTCCGGTAATCTGTTCGCGCAATTAAAGCGCGATGCCAGCTCCGACCCTTCTTCGACGACTGCTACCGGCACGGCTACCTACCTGGGCGCTGCCCTGTGGACTGCGGCCGAGCCGTACAAGAAAGTGTCGATGAAAGATATCGACAAGGGCCAGGTCAAGGAAACTGTCCAGGGCGGTTGGGTTGCATGGCTGCAGCACTACTTCGTGACTGCGTGGATTCCGGATCACAACGCCACCAACGCTGTTCAGACCCGTAAAGACAGCCAGGGCAACTACATCATCGGCTTCACCAGCCCGACTCTGTCGGTTGCACCCGGTGCACAAGGTGAAACCAGCGCTACCCTGTATGCAGGTCCGAAAAGCCAGGCGGTACTCAAAGAGTTATCCCCAGGTCTGGAGCTGACCGTCGATTATGGTTTCCTGTGGTTCATTGCCCAGCCTATCTTCTGGCTGCTGCAACATATCCACGCCATCCTCGGCAACTGGGGCTGGTCGATCATTGTCCTGACCATGCTGATCAAAGGCCTGTTCTTCCCGTTGTCCGCAGCAAGCTACAAGTCGATGGCACGCATGCGCGCCGTGGCTCCGAAGCTTGCACTGCTGAAGGAACAACATGGCGATGATCGCCAGAAAATGTCCCAGGCAATGATGGAGCTGTACAAGAAAGAAAAGATCAACCCATTGGGTGGATGCTTGCCGATTCTTGTCCAGATGCCGGTTTTCCTTTCGCTGTACTGGGTACTCCTGGAAAGCGTGGAAATGCGTCAGGCACCGTGGATCCTGTGGATAACCGACCTGTCGATCAAAGACCCGTTCTTCATCCTGCCGATCATCATGGGCGCGACGATGTTCATCCAGCAGCGTCTGAACCCGACTCCGCCGGACCCGATGCAGGCCAAGGTCATGAAAATGATGCCAATCATCTTCACGTTCTTCTTCCTGTGGTTCCCTGCCGGTCTCGTTCTGTACTGGGTTGTTAACAACACCCTGTCGATCGCTCAGCAGGCTTACATCACTCGCAAGATCGAAGCAGCTACCAAGAAAGCAGCTGCCTGATCTAACCTGTGAATAAGTTCTACAAGACGCCCCCTCGTGGGGCGTTTTGCTATCCGTCATTTGTCCGGGAGCCGGAGCATGAACGTTCATCGTGAAACCATTGCCGCCATCGCCACAGCCCAAGGGCGTGGCGGTGTCGGTATCGTTCGGGTGTCAGGTCCTTTGGCCGGCAAGGCTGCTGAAGCCATTATCGGTCGGGTGCCAAAACCACGATTTGCGCATTACGGGCCTTTTGTCGACGAAGCGGGGCAGACCCTCGATGAGGGGATCGCGCTGTATTTTCCGGGACCCAACTCGTTCACCGGCGAAGACGTACTTGAGCTTCAGGGCCACGGCGGCCCCATCGTTCTGGATATGCTGCTGCAGCGCTGTCTGCAATTGGGTAGCCGTCTGGCACGCCCGGGAGAATTCAGTGAGCGTGCGTTCCTCAATGACAAACTCGATCTTGCCCAGGCAGAAGCCATTGCGGACTTGATCGAGGCGAGTTCTGCACAGGCAGCGCGCAATGCACTGCGCTCTTTGCAGGGTGCTTTTTCGCGGCGTGTGGATAACTTGACCGAGAAATTGATCAGCCTGCGCATCTATGTGGAAGCTGCAATCGACTTCCCGGAAGAGGAAATCGACTTCCTTGCCGATGGCCACGTTCTGAACATGCTGGATGACGTACGTGCCGAGTTATCCACAGTGTTGCGTGAAGCCGGGCAGGGTGCCCTGTTACGCGACGGCATGACCGTAGTGATTGCCGGACGCCCCAATGCGGGCAAATCCAGTCTGCTGAATGCTTTGGCGGGCAGGGAGGCGGCAATTGTCACCGAGATCGCCGGCACAACCCGCGATGTACTGCGTGAACATATCCACATAGACGGAATGCCCTTGCACGTCGTCGACACAGCGGGGCTGCGGGATACCCAAGACCAGGTGGAAATGATCGGCGTGCAGCGCGCACTCAAGGCCATCGGCGAAGCTGACCGGATTCTGCTGGTGGTGGATGCGACCGCTCCGGAGGCAGCAGACCCGTTCGCACTGTGGCCGGAATTCCTCGAGCAGCGCCAGGACCCGTCGAAAGTCACGCTGATACGCAACAAGGCAGATTTGAGTGGAGACCCCGTCGATCTACAAACCAGCGTTGATGGCCATGTCACCATCAGCCTGAGCGCCAGGTCAGGGGGCGAGGGGCTTGAACTGCTGCGTGACCATCTCAAGGCCTGCATGGGCTACGAGCAAACCTCTGAAAGCAGCTTCAGCGCACGTCGACGCCACCTTGAGGCACTGCGCCACGCCAGTGACTCGCTGGAGCACGGCAGGGCTCAGCTCACCCTGGCAGGCGCTGGAGAGCTGCTGGCCGAAGATCTGCGTCAGGCACAGCAAGCGCTTGGCGAGATTACCGGTGCATTCAGCTCAGACGATCTGCTTGGCAGAATCTTCTCCAGCTTCTGCATCGGCAAGTAAACCTTCTGGCATGGCCCGGCCTGGGTCATGCCTTCAAGTACCACGAGACGCCTCTTTCAGCTGGAGTGTTATCCACATACTCGGCTTTTTCCTCCTTTAACTTTGCTTCGACACCTGAATCTGACCAACAGAAATGCCTGAGGGAAGGATTTTCTGTGCCTGATTTTTGATGAAGAGCCGGTTTTTTGTGGATTAAGCCCTGTGAATAACTGCCCTTTAGCTCGGTGGGTAAGCAGGGTGCAAACCTGAAGATAAATCCCCCTGTGGACAAGTGGCTATCTTATCAACAGGCTCAGGACGGTTATCCAACCCCCTCATCCCCACATGAACACAGACTTTTGATTCCCTGTACGCATTGAAAATAAAGGCCTTCAGAGATCTATCCACAGAAAGGTGGCTCAGTAAGAATAAACATAAAAACAAGGCTTTATAAACTTTCTTTCCTTTTTATTTTCTTTATCCGCGAGTTTTCCACAGCTGGTTAAATTTTGTCCAACGGGTTTCATTCAGGTGGGGTAAGTCCCTATACTTGTCAGCTATCCCAATTTCTCATCGACAACAGGCACGAGGTGCGTGGTGGATTTCCCTTCCCGTTTTGAAGTGATCGTCATCGGTGGCGGTCATGCCGGTACCGAGGCCGCACTGGCGTCGGCACGTATGGGTGTAAAAACCCTGCTGCTGACCCATAACGTGGAAACACTCGGCCAGATGAGTTGCAACCCGGCCATCGGTGGCATTGGCAAAAGTCACCTGGTCAAGGAAATCGACGCCCTCGGCGGCGCGATGGCCATGGCTACTGACAAGGGTGGTATCCAGTTCCGTGTGCTGAACAGTCGCAAAGGCCCGGCTGTACGGGCTACTCGTGCTCAAGCAGATCGCGTGCTGTACAAGGCAGCCATTCGTGAAACCCTGGAAAATCAGCCGAACCTGTGGATATTTCAGCAAGCCTGTGATGACCTGATCGTCGAACAGGATCAGGTGCGCGGTGTAGTGACCCAAATGGGTATGCGCATATTTGCCGATTCGGTGGTGTTGACCAC
Source organism: Pseudomonas sp. ICMP 3272 (assembly GCF_001466905.1). Taxonomy (NCBI): domain Bacteria; kingdom Pseudomonadati; phylum Pseudomonadota; class Gammaproteobacteria; order Pseudomonadales; family Pseudomonadaceae; genus Pseudomonas; species Pseudomonas sp. ICMP 3272. The sequence continues at coordinate 119,984 of NZ_LKEK01000024.1, read as the reverse complement.
CGGTACGTTTCTGGGTGGACTTATCCACATCGGCATGCAGAACTATTCTGGCGGACGCGCAGGCGACCCCCCATCGATCGCACTTGCTCACCGGCTACGTGAACTGCAGCTGCGCGTCGGCCGCCTGAAAACCGGAACCCCGCCACGTATTGACGGGCGTTCTGTGGATTTTTCGGTGATGACCGAGCAACCAGGTGACACACCGATTCCGGTCATGTCGTTCCTGGGCAACAAGGAACAGCATCCGCCGCAGGTCAGTTGCTGGATCACGCACACCAACGCGCGGACTCACGAAATCATTGCGTCCAACCTCGATCGCTCGCCGATGTATTCGGGCGTGATCGAAGGTATTGGTCCACGTTACTGCCCGTCGATCGAAGACAAGATCCACCGGTTTGCCGACAAGCAAAGCCATCAGGTTTTCATCGAGCCGGAAGGGTTGACCACGCACGAGCTGTACCCGAACGGCATTTCCACATCGTTGCCATTCGACGTGCAACTGCAGATCGTTCAGTCGATTCGCGGTATGGAAAACGCACATATCGTTCGCCCTGGTTATGCCATCGAATACGATTATTTCGACCCGCGTGATCTGAAATACAGCCTGGAAACCAAGGTCATCGGTGGTCTGTTCTTCGCTGGCCAGATCAACGGCACGACCGGTTACGAAGAGGCCGGTGCCCAGGGTTTGCTGGCCGGGACCAATGCCGCGCTGCGCGCACAGGGTCGAGACAGCTGGTGCCCGCGTCGCGATGAAGCGTACATCGGTGTTCTGGTCGATGACCTGATCACACTCGGTACCCAAGAACCTTACCGGATGTTTACCTCCAGGGCCGAATACCGTTTGATCCTGCGCGAAGACAACGCGGACCTGCGACTCACCGAAAAAGGCCGCGAGCTGGGTCTGGTCGACGACGCCCGCTGGGCTGCGTTCTGCACCAAGCGTGAAAGCATCGAGCTGGAAGAACAGCGTTTGAAAAGTACTTGGGTGCGCCCTGGTACCGAGCAGGGCGATGCGATTGCCAAACACTTCGGCACGCCACTGACCCATGAATACAATTTGCTCAACCTGCTGACACGTCCGGAAATCGATTACGCCAGCCTGATTTCAATCACTGGCCAGGGCTGCATCGATCCCCAGGTCGCCGAGCAGGTAGAGATCAAGACAAAATACGCCGGTTACATTGATCGCCAGCAGGACGAAATCGCCCGTCTGCGCGCCAGTGAAGATACGCGTCTACCGGAAGACATCGATTACGCTGCGATATCCGGCCTGTCGAAAGAAATCCAGAGCAAGCTGGGGATAACTCGGCCAGAAACACTCGGACAGGCTTCGCGCATTCCTGGTGTTACGCCGGCGGCTATTTCGTTGTTGATGATTCATTTGAAAAAACGCGGCGCGGGCCGTCAGTTGGAGCAAAGCGCTTGAGTTCTATGGTCACCCCGCAACACGCCCAAGAGTTATCCACCGGTGCCCGGGAATTGGGGATCGACCTCAGTCCGGCGCAGCACGAGCAATTGCTGGCGTATCTGGCGTTGTTGATCAAGTGGAACAAGGCCTACAACCTGACTGCGGTACGCAACCCGGACGAAATGGTATCCAGACATCTGCTCGACAGTCTCAGTGTGGTGCCCTTCATCGAAGGTACACGCTGGATCGACGTCGGCAGCGGCGGTGGGATGCCTGGCATTCCCATGGCCATCCTGTTTCCGGAGCGCAAAGTGGCGCTGCTGGACAGCAACGGCAAGAAGACCCGGTTTCAGACACAGGTCAAACTTGAGCTGAAACTGGATAATCTTGAAGTTATCCACAGCCGTGCAGAAAATTATCAGCCTGATGCGCCGTTCGACGGGATCATTTCCCGTGCGTTCAGCAGCCTCGAAGACTTCACGGGCTGGACTCGCCATATGGGTGACGTGAATACACGTTGGCTGGCAATGAAAGGGCTGCATCCTGATGATGAGCTGGTAGCATTGCCCTCGGATTTTCACCTCGATAGCGCACAAGCCTTGACCGTTCCGGGTTGCCAAGGCCAACGCCATCTGCTGATACTGCGCCGCACGGCATGACGGGGAACACAAGCAAGAATGGCTAAGGTATTCGCGATAGCGAACCAGAAAGGTGGGGTCGGCAAGACCACCACATGCATCAACCTCGCTGCGTCGCTGGTCGCGACCAAACGCCGTGTGCTGTTGATCGATCTCGATCCCCAGGGCAATGCGACCATGGGCAGCGGTGTGGATAAACATAATCTGGAAAACTCGGTCTATGACCTGTTGATCGGCGAATGCGATCTGGGTGAGGCCATGCAGTTTTCCGAACACGGCGGGTATCAGCTGCTTCCGGCCAACCGTGATCTGACGGCGGGTGAAGTGGTTCTGCTGGAAATGCAGATGAAAGAGAGTCGTCTGCGCAATGCGCTGGCGCCGATCCGCGAAAATTACGATTACATTCTGATCGACTGCCCACCCTCATTGTCGATGCTGACCCTGAACGCACTGGTCGCGGCAGACGGTGTAATTATCCCCATGCAGTGTGAATACTTCGCGCTCGAGGGTCTCAGCGACCTTGTGGATAACATCAAGCGCATCGCTGAACTGCTCAATCCGCAGCTGAAAATCGAAGGTTTGCTGCGCACCATGTATGACCCGCGTCTGAGCCTGATCAACGATGTTTCGGCGCAGCTCAAGGAGCATTTCGGCGAGCAGTTGTACGACACCGTGATCCCGAGGAACATCAGGCTGGCCGAGGCGCCGAGTTTCGGCATGCCGGTGCTGGCGTATGACAAATCGTCTCGCGGTGCGCTAGCCTATCTGGCCCTGGCAAGTGAACTGGTTCGTCGTCAACGTCGCGGCGCAAAAACCGCTCAGCCAACCTAAGGAATTCCCATGGCCGTCAAGAAACGAGGTCTCGGACGTGGGTTGGACGCACTTCTGAGCAGTCCAACCGTCAGTTCGCTGGAAGAGCAGGCCGTCAAGGCTCCGCCAAGTGAGTTGCAGCATGTGCCGCTGGACCTTATCCAGCGTGGCAAGTATCAGCCGCGTCGCGACATGGATCCTCAGGCGCTCGAAGAACTGGCGCAGTCGATCAAGTCACAGGGCGTGATGCAGCCGATCGTTATTCGGCCTATCGGCGACAACCGCTTTGAAATCATCGCCGGTGAACGTCGCTGGCGTGCCAGTCAGCAGGCAGGTGTCGAGACGATTCCGGCGATGGTCCGTGATGTTCCGGACGAAACCGCGATTGCGATGGCGTTGATCGAGAACATCCAGCGCGAAGACCTCAACCCTATCGAGGAGGCCATGGCGCTGCAGCGCCTGCAGCAGGAGTTTCAGCTGACCCAGCAGCAGGTGGCGGATGCCGTCGGCAAGTCGCGTGTCAGTGTGGCCAACCTGTTGCGCCTGATTGCCTTGCCTGAAGCCATCAAGACCATGCTGTCCCACGGCGACCTGGAAATGGGGCATGCACGTGCCTTGCTCGGTCTGAGTGAAGATCGGCAGGTTGAAGGTGCGCGACATGTTGTCGCACGGGGGCTTACCGTGCGCCAGACTGAAGCACTGGTCAGGCAATGGCTGAGCGGCAAGCCGGAGGCTGCCGAACCAGTCAAGGCCGACCCTGATATCAGCCGCCTCGAACAGCGTCTGGCCGAGCGTTTAGGCTCTGCGGTGCAGATTCGTCACGGGCAGAAGGGTAAAGGCCAATTGGTCATCCGTTACAACTCGCTGGATGAGCTGCAAGGAGTGCTCGCTCACATCCGCTGAAACAATTGCTCTGTAGCGTATAGTCGGAAATCACTACCCGACTGTTGAATAGGGGCTGAACCGCCCCTATACTCTGCGCGCATTTTGTCGGCACAAATTATGCCAAGTTATTGATTATGGCGACCGACATCAAAGGAGCAGTTGCGATGGAATCCCGCATGCCAGACCGCTTGCCGTTCTATCGCCTGGCGGTTTTTCCGCTATTGCTGGCTCAATTGATCGTGCTGCTCATGGCCGCATTGGTGCTGTGGCAGTGGCAAGGAGTCGTTGCAGGATATTCGGGACTCTGCGGAGGCCTGATAGCCTGGCTACCCAATTTATACTTTGCTCACAAGGCATTCCGGTTTTCCGGGGCCAGAGCAGCGCAAGCCATCGTGCGGTCGTTCTACGCCGGCGAGGCAGGCAAACTGATTTTCACGGCAGTGCTTTTTGCATTGACGTTCGCAGGTGTGAAGCCACTGGCACCGCTGGCGGTATTCGGTGTGTTCATGTTGATCCAGGTGGTCAACTGGTTCGCTCCCCTGCTTACGAGAACAAGACTTTCGAGACCTTAGGGCGTTTGAGGCAACCATGGCAGAGCAAACAGCTTCGGGCTATATCCAGCACCACTTGCAGAACCTTACATTCGGGCACCTGCCCAATGGCGAATGGGGCTTTGCCCACACCGCAGCAGAAGCCAAGGAAATGGGTTTCTGGGCCTTCCACGTCGATACCCTCGGCTGGTCGGTTGCGTTGGGTCTGATTTTCGTTCTGATCTTCCGCATGGCGGCCAAGAAGGCAACTTCCGGTCAGCCTGGCGCGCTGCAGAACTTCGTCGAAGTGCTGGTCGATTTCGTCGACGGCAGCGTGAAAGACAGCTTCCACGGCCGCAGCGCGGTTATCGCACCACTGGCGCTGACCATTTTCGTCTGGGTTTTCCTGATGAACGCGGTCGACCTGGTACCGGTGGACTGGATTCCGCAACTGGCGATGCTGATCTCGGGCGACGAGCACATTCCGTTCCGTGCCGTTCCGACGACTGATCCGAACGCCACACTGGGCATGGCCCTGTCTGTGTTCGCACTGATCATCTTCTACAGCATCAAGGTCAAGGGCATCGGCGGTTTCATCGGCGAACTGACCCTTCACCCGTTCGGCAGCAAGAACCTGTTCGTTCAGGCGCTGTTGATCCCGGTCAACTTCCTGCTGGAATTCGTGACGCTGATCGCCAAGCCTATTTCCCTGGCTCTGCGTCTGTTCGGCAACATGTATGCTGGCGAGCTGGTCTTCATTCTGATCGCCGTGATGTTCGGCAGCGGTCTGTTGTGGCTCAGCGGTCTGGGTGTAGTGCTGCAGTGGGCGTGGGCTGTTTTCCACATCCTGATCATCACCCTGCAAGCGTTCATCTTCATGATGCTGACCATCGTCTACCTGTCGATGGCTCACGAAGATAACCATTGAGATTCGTCTCAGGACGTGTCTGATGACCGTCTCGCCATCGGCGGGACGGTGCCCGCAAGGGCGATGTAGAAACGATTTTGTTTTACCGCTTCAATTAAAAAAACCTAACCAATACGACGTAAAAGTCGGGAGGAAAGATGGAAACTGTAGTTGGTCTAACCGCTATCGCTGTTGCACTGTTGATCGGCCTGGGCGCACTGGGTACTGCAATCGGTTTCGGCCTGTTGGGCGGCAAATTCCTGGAAGGCGCTGCGCGTCAGCCGGAAATGGTTCCAATGCTGCAAGTTAAAATGTTCATCGTTGCGGGCCTGCTCGACGCCGTGACCATGATCGGTGTTGGTATCGCTCTGTTCTTCACCTTTGCGAACCCCTTCGTTGGTCAACTCGCTGGCTGATCACTCGAATTTTCGAGTTGATTGGTGTGATGGACAACGAACGAGCGAGGTGTTGGCGTGAACATTAATGCAACCCTGATTGGCCAGTCCGTTGCGTTCTTCATTTTTGTGATTTTCTGCATGAAGTTCGTGTGGCCTCCGGTCATCGCGGCTTTGCACGAACGTCAGAAGAAGATCGCGGATGGACTGGACGCTGCTTCCCGAGCAGCTCGCGACCTGGAGCTGGCCCAAGAGAAAGCGGGTCAACAACTGCGCGAAGCTAAGGCTCAAGCAGCTGAAATCATTGAGCAAGCCAAGAAACGCGGTACTCAGATTGTCGACGAAGCCCGTGAAACGGCACGCGTTGAAGCTGACCGTGTGAAGGCCCAGGCTCAGGCCGAGATCGAGCAGGAACTGAACGGTGTCAAAGACGCCTTGCGCGCCCAGTTGGGCAGCCTGGCAGTCAATGGCGCAGAGAAGATTCTGGGTGCCACAATCGATCAAAACGCGCACGCGGAGCTGGTTAACAAACTGGCTGCTGAAATTTAAGCGAGGGCGATCATGGCAGAACTGACCACGTTGGCCCGACCTTACGCGAAGGCGGCCTTCGAGCACGCGCAGGCCCACCAGCAGCTGGCCAATTGGTCAGCCATGCTCGGCCTGGCTGCTGCGGTGTCGCAAGACGACACCATGCAGCGCATGCTCAAGGCCCCGCGACTGACGAGCGCACAAAAGGCCACCACTTTTATTGAAGTGTGTGGCGAAAAGTTCGATGCCAAGGCACAGAATTTCATTCACGTCGTTGCTGAAAACGACCGCCTCCCGCTTCTGCCGGAGATCGCCGAACTGTTCGACCTGTACAAGGCCGAGCAGGAAAAATCGGTCGATGTGGATGTCACCAGTGCTTTCGCATTGAACCAAGAACAGCAAGACAAACTCGCCAAGGTTCTCAGTGCACGGCTCGGCCGGGAAGTGCGCCTGCATGCTGCGGAGGATGCCTCTCTCATAGGGGGTGTCGTAATCCGCGCCGGCGACCTGGTTATCGATGGCTCAGTTCGTGGCAAGATCGCGAAACTAGCCGAAGCATTGAAATCTTGAGTTTGAAGGGGCAGCAGAGCAATGCAGCAACTCAATCCTTCCGAAATAAGTGAAATCATCAAGGGTCGCATCGACAAGCTCGATGTAACCTCCCAAGCCCGTAACGAAGGCACAGTCGTCAGCGTGTCTGACGGTATCGTGCGGATTCACGGTCTGGCCGACGTAATGTACGGCGAGATGATCGAGTTTCCGGGCGGCGTCTACGGTATGGCGCTGAACCTTGAGCAAGACTCCGTGGGTGCCGTTGTACTGGGCGCATACACGACTCTGGCTGAAGGCATGAGCGCCAAGTGCACCGGCCGCATCCTCGAAGTTCCGGTTGGTAAGGAACTGCTGGGTCGCGTTGTCGATGCACTGGGTAACCCAGTTGACGGCAAAGGTCCGCTGAACAACACCGAGACCGATGCGGTCGAGAAAGTTGCTCCAGGCGTGATCTGGCGTAAGTCGGTAGACCAGCCTGTACAGACTGGCTACAAGGCTGTCGATGCCATGATTCCTGTCGGCCGTGGCCAGCGTGAGCTGATCATCGGTGACCGTCAGATCGGTAAAACCGCTCTGGCCATCGACGCAATCATCAACCAGAAGAACAGCGGCATCTTCTGCGTCTACGTAGCAATCGGTCAGAAGCAATCGACCATCGCCAACGTTGTTCGCAAGCTCGAAGAAAACGGCGCACTGGCTAACACCATCGTCGTGGCTGCAAGTGCTTCCGAATCCGCTGCGCTGCAATTCCTTGCACCGTACTCGGGTTGCACCATGGGCGAGTTCTTCCGCGACCGCGGTGAAGACGCGCTGATCGTTTATGACGATCTGTCCAAGCAAGCAGTGGCTTACCGCCAGATTTCCCTGCTGCTGCGCCGTCCACCAGGCCGTGAAGCTTACCCAGGCGACGTGTTCTATCTCCACTCCCGTCTGCTGGAGCGCGCATCGCGTGTTTCCGAAGAGTACGTAGAGAAGTTCACCAACGGCGCAGTGACCGGCAAAACCGGCTCGCTGACTGCACTGCCGATCATCGAAACCCAGGCTGGCGACGTTTCCGCGTTCGTTCCGACCAACGTGATTTCCATCACCGACGGTCAGATCTTCCTGGAATCGGCCATGTTCAACTCCGGCATCCGTCCGGCTGTGAACGCCGGTGTTTCGGTATCCCGTGTGGGTGGTGCCGCTCAGACCAAGATCATCAAGAAGCTTTCCGGTGGTATCCGTACCGCTCTGGCTCAGTACCGTGAACTGGCGGCATTCGCCCAGTTTGCTTCTGACCTGGACGAGGCGACCCGCAAGCAACTTGAGCATGGTCAGCGCGTTACCGAGCTGATGAAGCAGAAGCAATACGCACCAATGTCGATCGCTGACATGGCGCTGTCGCTGTATGCCGCTGAGCGTGGGTTCCTGACTGACGTCGAAATCGCCAAGATTGGCAGCTTTGAACAAGCGCTGATTGCTTACTTCAACCGCGATCACGCCGATTTGATGGCGAAGATCAACGTGAAGGGTGACTTCAATGACGAAATCGATTCTGGCATGAAAGCCGGCATCGAGAAGTTCAAGGCCACCCAAACCTGGTAAGCCGCAGCGGGGGCCGCAAGGCTCCCGCTTGCTAACCTGATAGGTGTTACATGGCAGGCGCAAAAGAGATTCGCAGCAAGATTGCGAGCATCAAAAGCACGCAAAAGATCACCAGCGCCATGGAAAAAGTGGCGGTCAGCAAAATGCGCAAGGCTCAAATGCGCATGGCTGCTAGCCGTCCTTACGCGGAGCGCATTCGTCAGGTGATTGGTCATCTGGCAAACGCCAACCCGGAGTACCGCCACCCGTTCATGATCGAGCGCCCTGTGAAGCGCGTCGGTTATGTCGTAGTGAGCAGTGACCGTGGTCTGTGTGGTGGATTGAATACCAACCTGTTCAAGACTCTGGTCAAGGACATGGCGGTGAACCGTGAAAACGGTGTAGAGATCGATCTGTGCGTGGTCGGCAGCAAAGGTGCGGCATTTTTCCGCAACTTCGGCGGTAACGTCGTCGCTGCGATCAGCCACCTGGGCGAAGAGCCGTCGATCAACGACTTGATCGGCAGCGTCAAGGTGATGCTGGATGCCTACCTGGATGGCCGTATTGATCGCCTGTCCGTGGTATCCAACAAGTTCATCAACACCATGACCCAGCAACCAACAGTGGAGCAATTGATTCCGCTGGTGGCAACCCCGGATCAAGGGCTCAAGCACCACTGGGACTATCTCTACGAACCCGATGCCAAAGAGCTGCTAGACGGCCTTATGGTTCGCTACGTGGAATCGCAGGTGTACCAGGCGGTGGTCGAGAACAACGCAGCTGAACAAGCAGCGCGGATGATCGCGATGAAGAACGCCACAGACAACGCCGGTGATTTGATCAGCGATTTGCAGCTGATCTACAACAAGGCGCGTCAGGCAGCGATCACCCAAGAGATCTCGGAAATCGTCGGCGGCGCTGCCGCGGTTTAACGGTTCAAATATTAGAGGAACCAGCTAATGAGTAGCGGACGTATCGTTCAAATCATCGGCGCCGTGATCGACGTGGAATTCCCACGCGATAGCGTACCGAGTATCTACAACGCGCTGGAAGTTCAAAGCGCGGCAGGAACCACCCTGGAAGTTCAGCAGCAGCTGGGCGACGGCGTGGTTCGTACCATTGCGATGGGCTCCACCGAGGGCTTGAAGCGTGGTCTGGAAGTAACAGACTCTGGCGCAGCCATCTCCGTACCGGTCGGTAAAGCGACTCTGGGCCGGATCATGGACGTGCTGGGCAACCCGATCGACGAAGCTGGCCCGATTGCCACCGAAGAGCGCTGGGGCATTCACCGTCCTGCACCGTCCTTCGCTGAGCAGGCTGGCGGCAACGACCTTCTGGAAACCGGCATCAAGGTTATCGACCTGGTTTGCCCGTTCGCCAAAGGCGGTAAAGTCGGTCTGTTCGGTGGTGCCGGTGTCGGCAAGACCGTAAACATGATGGAACTGATCCGTAACATCGCCATCGAGCACAGCGGTTATTCCGTGTTCGCCGGTGTGGGTGAGCGTACTCGTGAGGGTAACGACTTCTACCACGAGATGAAGGATTCCAACGTTCTGGACAAAGTGGCACTGGTTTACGGTCAGATGAACGAGCCGCCGGGTAACCGTCTGCGCGTAGCACTGACCGGCCTGACCATGGCCGAGAAGTTCCGTGACGAAGGTAACGACGTACTGCTGTTCGTCGACAACATCTATCGTTACACCCTGGCCGGTACCGAAGTATCCGCACTGCTGGGCCGTATGCCTTCCGCAGTAGGTTACCAGCCGACTCTGGCTGAAGAGATGGGCACTCTGCAAGAGCGCATCACTTCCACCAAGAATGGTTCGATCACCTCGATCCAGGCCGTATACGTACCAGCGGACGACTTGACTGACCCGTCGCCTGCGACCACGTTTGCCCACTTGGACGCCACCGTCGTACTGTCCCGTGACATCGCTTCCCTGGGTATCTACCCTGCGGTAGACCCACTGGACTCGACTTCGCGTCAGCTGGACCCGAACGTCATTGGCCAGGAACACTACGACACCGCTCGCGGCGTTCAGTACGTGTTGCAGCGTTACAAAGAGCTGAAAGACATCATCGCGATTCTGGGTATGGACGAGCTGTCGGAGACCGACAAACAGTTGGTTAACCGTGCTCGTAAGATCCAGCGCTTCCTGTCCCAGCCTTTCTTCGTGGCAGAAGTCTTCACCGGTGCTTCGGGTAAATACGTTTCCCTGAAAGACACCATTGCTGGCTTCAAAGGCATCCTCAACGGTGACTACGACCACCTGCCAGAACAAGCGTTCTACATGGTCGGCGGCATCGAAGAAGCGATCGAGAAAGCCAAGAAACTGTAATCCCGGCGCCCGGAAACGGGCGCTAATTAGGTTGAGGCAAGCAAATGGCTATGACAGTCCATTGCGACATCGTCAGCGCGGAAGGGGAAATCTTCTCCGGTCTGGTCGAGATGGTGATTGCGCACGGCAACCTGGGTGATCTCGGTATCGCTCCAGGCCACGCGCCGCTGATCACTGATCTGAAGCCGGGCCCGATCCGCTTGATCAAGCAGGGTGGGGAAGCCGAGGTGTTTTACATCTCCGGTGGTTTCCTTGAGGTTCAGCCGAACATGGTCAAGGTGCTTGCCGATACTGTGCAACGTGCTGCCGACCTGGATGAAGCTTCTGCTCAGGCTGCCGTACTGGCTGCCGAGAAGGCTCTGAACGAGAAAGGCGCAGATTTCGACTACGGCTCTGCAACTGCTCGTCTGGCCGAGGCTGCAGCTCAGCTGCGCACCGTTCAGCAAATTCGCAAGAAGTTCGGCGGCTAACCCCGCTGCATTCGATGCGCGATTGAGAAAAAGGGTAGCCTCGGCTACCCTTTTTCTTTTTTCAGATTTCCTCTTTCAAGTCAGCCCGCCTTCGGCCTGGTTGCCGCTCAGTTGGTAGTCCTATCATGTCTCTCGATATCGTTATTCTCGCTGCTGGCCAAGGTACCCGGATGCGTTCCGCCTTGCCCAAGGTCCTGCATCCCGTGGCTGGCAACTCCATGCTCGGTCATGTTATCCACAGCGCGCGTCAGTTATCCCCACGTGGAATACACGTCGTGATCGGACACGGCGCGGATGCTGTTCGTGAACAGCTGGCAGCCGATGACCTGAATTTCGTGATGCAGGACAAGCAACTGGGCACAGGCCACGCCGTTGCTCAGGCGCTGCCTGCACTTACGGCTGAGACCGTGTTGATTCTTTATGGCGATGTGCCGTTGATTGAAGTGGAGACGCTTGCGCGCCTGCTCAAACTCGTCAATCCGCAGCAACTGGGCCTGTTGACCGTCACTCTGGACGACCCCACCGGTTACGGCCGCATTGTTCGCGACGAGCAGAATCGTGTCTGCGCGATTGTCGAGCACAAGGATGCGAACGATGCACAGAAGGCAATCACCGAAGGTAACACGGGCATTCTCGCGGTGCCTGCCAAGCGTCTCGCTGACTGGCTGGGGCGGCTGTCCAACAACAACGCCCAAGGCGAGTATTACCTCACTGACGTAATCGCCATGGCCGTCAATGACGGGCTGATTGTTGCCACAGAGCAGCCTTACGACGCAATGGAAGTGCAGGGCGCCAATGATCGCAAACAGCTCTCCGAACTGGAGCGCCATTATCAGATGCGCGAAGCCCGCCGGTTGATGGCAGGTGGTGTGACCCTGCGTGACCCTGCGCGATTCGATGTGCGCGGCGAAGTCAGCGTCGGCCGCGATGTGCTGATCGACATCAACGTTATCCTCGAAGGGAAGGTAGTCATCGAGGACAACGTGGTCATCGGCCCTAACTGCGTGATCAAGGACAGCACCCTGCGCAAAGGTGTCGTCGTCAAAGCCAACAGCCACATCGAAGGCGCAATTCTGGGCGAGGGCAGCGATGCCGGCCCGTTTGCACGCCTGCGCCCTGGCAGTGTGCTGGGCGCCAAAGCGCATGTGGGTAACTTTGTTGAACTCAAGAATGCGAATCTGGGCGAGGGTGCCAAGGTTGGCCACCTGACCTATCTGGGCGATGCCGAGGTCGGCGCACGTACCAATATCGGTGCCGGCACCATCACCTGCAATTACGATGGGGCCAACAAGCACAAGACCACATTGGGTGCAGACGTGTTCATTGGTTCTAACAACTCACTGGTCGCGCCTGTGGATATCTTTGATGGTGCTACGACCGCAGCCGGTTCGACCATCACGCAGAACGTGCCCGCTGAACAACTCGGCGTGGCTCGCGCCCGCCAACGCAACATCGAAGGCTGGAAGCGTCCGGTAAAAATCAGGAAAGACTGAGTTATCCACAGCTCCCGGTGACTCACGTGCCAATGCTCAACATTGGCACGCGTCCATAACTATCCACACCTGACACTCAAGATAGGACGCGGAGCGTCCAGAACTGCATACCCACGCGGAGCATGGGTACGATCAGGCACAGATACCGAAACCTTGACCAAACCCAAAAAATAGGTTTTGATTGCCTTTGTTATCTTTCGAAACGAAACTTAAGGCTGTCATGTCGAAGCGCAATACACCACAACGTCGCCACAACATTCTTGCCCTGCTCAATGAGCTGGGTGAAGTCAGTGTCGACGATTTGGCCAGACGCTTTGAAACTTCTGAAGTTACGATTCGAAAGGATCTGGCAGCCCTCGAAACCAACGGTTTGCTATTGCGCCGTTACGGGGGCGCAGTGCCGCTTCCTCACGAGCTGATCAGCGAAAGCAGCCAGCCGGTTTCCCGTTACAAACAGGCCATTGCCCGCGCTGCGGTTTCCCGAATTCGCGAGCACGCCAGAATTATTGTCGACAGTGGCAGTACTACGGCTGCGTTGATTCCTGAGCTGGGCCAGCAACCCGGCCTGGTGGTCATGACCAATTCCCTGCATGTGGCGCGAGCCCTTACCGAGCTGGAGCACGAACCGGTTCTGTTGATGACCGGCGGAACGTGGGATCCGCACTCGGAGTCTTTTCAGGGGCAGGTCGCCGAACAGGTACTGCGCTCCTATGACTTTGATCAGTTGTTCATCGGTGCTGACGGCATCGATCTGACTCGTGGCACCACCACGTTCAATGAGCTGCTGGGTTTGAGCCGGGTCATGTCGGAAGTCGCCCGGGAAGTCATTGTCATGGTCGAGGCCGACAAGGTCGGTCGCAAGATCCCCAATCTGGAGCTGCCCTGGAGCAGTATCCACACCCTTATTACTGATGATCGCTTGCCCAGCGAGGCTCGCGATCAGATACAGGCCCGCGGCATCAATCTGATTTGTGCTGCTGTCAGCTAGGAGATAACCATGTGTGGAATCGTCGGCGCCGTTGCTGAACGTAATATCACGGCCATTTTGCTCGAAGGCCTCAAGCGTCTTGAGTACCGCGGTTACGACAGCGCGGGCGTGGCTGTTTTCACCAACGAAGGCAGCCTTGAGCGCCGTCGTCGCTCGGGCAAGGTTAGTGAGCTGGAACAGGCGCTGGCAGGCGAGCCGCTGATCGGCCGTCTGGGCATCGCCCACACCCGTTGGGCGACCCACGGTGCACCATGTGAACGTAACGCTCATCCACACTTCTCGGCCGATAAACTGGCAGTTGTCCACAACGGCATCATCGAGAACCACGAAGCGCTACGTGAACAGCTGAAAAGCCTGGGTTACGTCTTCGCATCCGATACCGACACCGAAGTCATCGTTCACCTGCTGCACCACAAGCTCAAGGACACGCCAGATCTGGCGGTTGCCCTGAAGGCTGCCGTGAAAGAATTGCACGGTGCCTACGGTCTTGCCGTGATCAACGCTGCACAACCGGATCGCCTGCTGGCCGCCCGCAGTGGCAGCCCGCTGGTGATCGGCATGGGCCTGGGTGAAAACTTCCTGGCCTCTGACCAACTGGCGCTGCGTCAGGTGACCGACCGTTTCATGTACCTGGAAGAAGGCGATATTGCCGAGATCCGTCGCGACAGCGTGCAGATCTGGAACGTCGAGGGTGTGTCGGTCGAGCGTGAAGTGGTGCAATACCATGAAGGCGCCGAAGCCGCTGACAAGGGCGAATATCGTCACTTCATGCTCAAGGAAATCCACGAGCAACCCAAGGTCGTGCAGCGCACCCTCGAAGGTCGCCTGGGGCAACAGCAAGTGCTGGTCCACGCATTTGGTCCACAGGCTGCCGAACTGTTCGCCAAAGTACGCAACGTTCAGATCGTGGCGTGTGGCACCAGCTACCACGCAGGCATGGTCGCGCGTTACTGGCTTGAAGGTCTGGCCGGCATTCCTTGCCAGGTGGAAGTGGCCAGCGAGTTCCGCTACCGCAAGGTTGTGGTTCAGCCGGACACCCTGTTCGTCTCGATCTCGCAATCCGGTGAAACCGCCGACACGCTGGCAGCGCTGCGCAACGCCAAGGAACTGGGCTTTCTGGCCAGCCTGGCTATCTGCAACGTCGGCATCAGCTCGCTGGTACGTGAATCCGACCTGACCCTGCTAACCCAGGCTGGCCCGGAAATCGGCGTGGCATCGACCAAAGCCTTCACCACCCAACTGGTCGCCTTGCTATTGCTGACCCTGTCACTCGGCCAAGTCAAAGGTTCGTTGGAAGAGGGCGTTGAAGCACAACTGGTCGAAGAACTGCGCCGTCTGCCAACCCGACTCGGTGAAGCCCTGGCAATGGACGGCACCATCGAGAAAGTCGCCGAGCTGTTCGCCGAGAAGCACCACACCCTGTTCCTCGGCCGCGGCGCGCAATTCCCTGTAGCAATGGAAGGCGCACTCAAGCTCAAAGAGATCTCCTACATCCACGCCGAAGCCTATCCGGCTGGCGAGCTGAAACACGGCCCGCTGGCGCTGGTCGATGCCGACATGCCGGTCGTCACCGTCGCGCCGAACAACGAGCTGCTGGAAAAACTCAAATCCAACCTGCAGGAAGTACGCGCCCGCGGCGGTGAGTTGATCGTGTTCGCGGATGAGCTGGCTGGGCTCAAGAACGGCGAAGGCACTCACGTCATCGCCATGCCGCACATCATCGACGCCCTGGCACCGATTCTGTACACCATTCCGCTGCAGCTGCTTTCGTATTATGTGGCTGTGTTGAAAGGGACGGATGTTGACCAGCCGAGGAACCTGGCGAAGTCGGTGACGGTGGAGTGAGTTATCCACAGGGGGAAATGTTGGTGTTTGTGAATTAACACCGTCGCAAGTGGCCGCTTTTCCCCACGTGTTTCCCTGAGGCCACGAACATCGCTGGCTTAGGTCCCTGAAAAGCACCGGTCCGGAGTGTTTTGCATCCGCAGTGATGGGCCTTAAAGGGCCTATCACCGCGCCGCGTTACCTAAGTAGGGATGTCGCGGAAGACGTCATGGCCCCATGCACCTGAGCACTTTTCGCTCAAGCTGCCCAAGGGCCTGTCGCTTTATCCACGCTCCGCCATCAAGCCATTCAACTTCCCATACGTAAGACCCGTAAGCGCCTGCGTATCCAGCTGTCCGCGCTCGATGAAAGAGCGGGCCAGCCCTTCCATCGCGTCGTACAGGAACTCCGCAATACTGGAACCAGCGCTCAGGCGTCTAACGCCTAGGCGCTGCAGTTCTTCGGGCGCTGACAGCCCATCTCGGGCAAGCAGGTTCACCGGTAGTGTGGAGGCGTTGCACAGTGTGGAAATCTCGGCGGGTGTGACCATACCTGCGGCGAAAAGGCCGTTGGCTCCTGCTTGTGCATAAAGCGCTGCACGCCGGATGATTTCATCGAGACGCTGGGAGGCGGGCACCAGGCTTTTCAGGTAGACGTCACTGCGCGCATTGATGAATAGGTTAACGCCGTGCTTGTTGGCGACTTCTCGGGCAACTCCGATTTTGCGCACAAGTACCTCCGGTGGTGCGGCACCGTCTTCGATGTTGATACCCACGGCACCTGAAGCGACAACTGCTTCGACAACCTTGGCAACGTGTTGGAGGTCGTCGGAGTAACCGGCCTCAATGTCTACCGTCAGGGGGACGTGCAGTATTCGCGTCATGGATTCAACGCTGGCCGCCAGACGCGTAAGGGGGAGTTTGTTGCCATCGGCGTAACCATGCGCCCATGCCATGCCCGCACTGCTGGTGGCGATCGCGGTGGCACCCAATGACTCTACGACTCTTGCGCCGCCTGCATCGCTGACATTGGCCAGGATCAAAAGGCCATTCTTGTGTAACTCATGAAAAACATTGTCCAGTGGTTTCATAACACTTCCTGTCTGAAAGTTGCCATCTGTTGACCTTGGCAGGCAGGCGACTGGAGGTAGAAGCCGTCCGCTATACAAGCGTGGTTACTCCGCGTTGAGGCGCGATCCAGCCCACACAAGCCCTTCATTTCATAACGACTCCCTGACCACAAGCGGGCAATCTACCGGCTGGGCACCCGAGACTTCGAGGCCATCGATCAAGTACCGGGCGGCATTGCGGCCGATCTCGTAATACGGCAGTTGCACGGTGGTCAGCGCAGGGATGAACAGTTCGGAGATGCCGATCATATTGTCATAGCCCAGCACGGCGACATCACCGGGGATTTTCAGGCCACGGCCCAGCAGCAGTTGGTAGGCACAAAAGGCTATGCGGTCATTGCCGCAAATCAGAATATCGAACTGCGGACGGCCATCAATCATGTGCCGTTCGAGGATGGCTGCGGTTTCCCCATAGGCGTCGTGCTCGGAGAGGTCGTATTGCAAGAGTTCGCCGGTAGCCATGCCGAATGCCTGGCAGGCACGCTGCATACCCGCCTGGCGAATTTTCCAGGCCAGGCTCTTTTTTGGCAGATTGATAAACAACGGACGTCGGTAGCCCTGGCTGAACGCATGGTGCAAGGCGCGGTACTGCCCTGTTTCGTCGTCTGGCACATAACTGACGAGGCTGCTGTCATCGGCTACGCAGTTGGCGAGCACCAGCGGTTTGCTTTTCAAGCGCTGGGGAATAGTTACTTCGCGCAACCCCATGGCGCTGAAGATCAACCCGTCAGGTCGGTGGGACAGCATCAGGTCGACGTTCTGGTCGGTGGGCGGGTTGCTTAGCAGGTTGAGGATAAATACGTTCCAGCCTGCTTGCTGTGCGGTCTGCTCGATGGACAGCAGCAGTTCGACCGCAAACGGCGTTGTCGCGGTGTCCAGCGCAAACACTCCGATGGTTCGTGTCTGCAAGTTGTCGCCGCGAATCCTGCGCGCTGACAGGCTGGGTACGAATTGAAGCTCGTCAATCGCGCTACGGACTCGCTGATACGTCTCGGGGCTCAGTTTTTCCGGATTATTGAGTGCCCGAGATACCGTCATCAGGGACACACCGGCCAATCGTGCAACGTCTTTAACTGAGGTCATGCAAGGCGGGGCCTGTCAGGTTGACTGATAATTATCATGCTACAGAGGCCTGATTTTTTTCGCGACTTCAATGATTTACCTGTAAGTATCCCGAGGAGAGTTCCCAGGCGCTGGCAATACGCACCCGGCCTCCAGTTCCGTTGGCAATAAGCTTGACCCCCAGGCTGTCGGTCTGTGGATAAAGGCGGCTACTGAAGCTGAAGCGGCCGTTTTGATCGAATACCTCAATGGATGAGCGATCCAGGAAGACTCGCAACTCAAGCCGCTCCTGTTGTGGGTCTATTGCTACGCTGCGTTGACCGTTGACGTGGGTGCCCGACTGATCGCGGTCCAGTATCAAACGTTTTAGCGACGCATCGTAGTAAAGCAGAGTTTGCTCCTTGCCATCTGAACTGCAACGCAACGCCACTCCCAGGTGACCTTCGATGCAGTCGAGCAGGTCCAGGTGTACGTGGATTTCGAGCAGATCGCCGTGTACGTCATTCAGCCACTGAGTGCCCGGTCCGCTCCACCAGGGAGTGCCTGGCAATGACGCGTTGCGCAATGCTGTCAGTTCGCGAGCGGGGTGCACGCAAAGTCGATCGTCACGCAACTCGAGTTCGCGTGGCAGGCCGAGCATTCCGCGCCAGTGATGGTTTGCAGTGGGGGTCGGGCTTTCCCACATATCGAGCCACGCCCACACCAGACGTCTGCCATCGGCAGCCACAAGGGTCTGCGCAGCATAGAAGTCGTGGCCGTTATCCAGTTCGATAAAGGGCCCGCCGTTGAACTGCCATTGGCTGTCAATTTGGCCCACTCGGTAGCCGGTATGAAACTTGTTTAGTCGCTCGTAGCCCTGCGCTGGCATGCCTTGCGGGGAGTAAAGCAGTACATCGCGTCCATCAAGGCGAAACAGGTCTGGGCATTCCCACATATAACCATCGCCGTCGTTGCCACTGGACACATAGCTCACGAATTCCCAGGCGTGCAGGTCCGCAGACCGGTACAACGGCAGCAGCGGCTCGTCGCCCAGGCGCGCGCCGGCAATCAGGTACCAGTGGTCATCCTGCTGCCAGACCTTCGGGTCACGGAAATGAATGATCGTGTCTTGCGGCGGGCTGTCGATGACGGCGCCGTGTTTGACGAAGTTGATGCCGTCGAGACTGGTGGCCAGGCACTGCACCTGACGGATCATAAGCTCGTCGCCTACCTCACCCAGCCAGGTGTGTCCGGTGTAGATCAAAGCCAGTGTGTCGCCACACACCACTGCGCTGCCGGAAAAACAACCGTCCCGGTCGCAGTCATCGCCCGGTGCCAATGCAATGGGCAGGTGCTGCCAATGGACCAGATCAGCACTCTTGGCGTGGCCCCAGTACATCGGGCCCCATTTCGCATCGAAGGGGTGGTGCTGATAAAACACGTGGTATTCGCCGCGAAAGTACACCACCCCGTTAGGGTCGTTCATCCAGCCCGCAGGCGGGGCCAGGTGATAACCGGGTCGATAATCGTGGATTACCTGCGCCAGGCTATCCCTCAATGCATGGTGCGCGCGCTCAAGGGCGGTGGACATTGGACCTTTCATGGCATTCACAGAAAAACTCATAGGGAACCCGCTTGTACGAAGTGCGGCGTGGTGTCGTGGGTCAGGTGTTGGTCGGCGTCAGAGTGGCGTTTCAAGGCCAGGCCATCGGCGTCGAACACGTGCAGATTTTCGGTATCGAAATGCAGCGCGACCCGGTCGCCCACCTGCCATCCGGCTTTTGCTTCGCACCGGCAGATCAAGGGTTCGTTCTCGTCTGTAGCGAGGTGCACGTAGACCTCGCTGCCCAGGTATTCGACACCGCTCACGGTGACGCCAGTGCCACTGTTCGCTGCACTTAGAGATATGTGTTCCGGACGGACACCCAGGGTCAATTGCGCGTCTTCGGCAAGGTTCGAGCTGTCGAAGGGCAGTGATGTCATGCCCAGTGCCGGGATATCGATCAGGCTGTTGCGGCTTGGTGCGTGCAAGCGTACTGACAGAAAATTCATTCTCGGCGAGCCCAGAAAACCGGCGACGAAGTGGCTGGCGGGGCGCTCGTAGAGTTCGCGTGGTGAGCCAACCTGTTCGACCTGACCGCCGTTGAGGACGACAATTTTGTCAGCCAGGGTCATGGCCTCTACCTGATCGTGAGTGACGTAGATCATGGTCGAGCCCAGCCGTTTGTGGAGACGCGCGATTTCGTTGCGCATCTGCACCCGCAACGAGGCATCAAGGTTGGAGAGCGGTTCATCGAACAACAAAATGTCCGGTTCCCGCGCCATGGCTCTGCCCATTGCAACACGCTGGCGCTGCCCACCGGACAGCTCTCTGGGTTTGCGTTGCAGCAGTTTTTCCAGTTGCAGGATCTGTGCGGTTTTCAGCACGCGTTCGCGCAGGCTGCCTTTTTCAGTCTTGGCCAGCTTGAGACCGAAACTGATGTTGTCGTAGACGCTCATGTGCGGATACAAAGCGTAAGACTGAAAGACCATGCCGACGCCACGCTCGCGCGGTTCCAGGTCATTGACCCGGCGTCCGTCGATCAGCAGGTCGCCACCACAGATCGAGTCCAGTCCGGCGATCAAGCGCAGCAGAGTTGACTTTCCGCAGCCCGAAGGGCCAACGAACACAACGAACTCACCTGCAGCGATCTCCAGGCTGACGTCGCGCAGAATACGTGTGCCGCCCAATTGCTTGTTGATGTTGGCTAGCTTCAATTTCATCATGATGCTGTTCCTCGTCAGTTGTGTGCATCAACCTTTCAACGCGCCTGCAGTGAGGCCGGAAACGATGCGGCGCTGGAAGATCAGCACCAGAATCACCAGGGGGACGGTCACCAGTACCGACGCCGCCATCAACAGACCCCAGGGCAATTCGTGAGAGCTACCACCTGAAATCAGGGCGATGGCGACCGGGACCGTTCGTTGGGCATCTGTCAGGGTGAAGGTCAGGGCAAACAGGAATTCGTTCCACGCGGCAATAAAAGCCAGCAGGCCGGTGGTGACCAGCGCGGGCCACAGCAGTGGCAACAGCACACGGGTGAGCGTGACCCAAGGCGAGGCACCATCCATGATTGCCGCTTCCTCCAGTTCATGCGGCAGTTGCCCCATGAACGTGGTCAGCACCCAGACGGTGAAGGGCAGGGTGAAAATCGTGTAGCTGAGGATCAACGCCCATGAGGTGTTATAGAGACCCAGCGCGCGGATGACTTCAAACAGCCCCGACAGCACCGCGACCTGAGGAAACATGGAGACGCCGAGAACCATCATCAGGACCGTGCCGCGCCCACGGAACTTGACCCTGCCCAAGGCATAGGACGCGGTCAGACCGAGAAACAGCGCCAGCATCACGACACTCAGCGCAACCACCAGCGAGTTGGCGATGGCCTGCAGGAATGACGGCTGGCTGAGAACTGCCGCGTAATTGGAGAAGTCGGGTTTGGCAATCCAGTAGCTAGCCTCGAACAAGGCACTGGAAGGCTTCAGCGATGTCACGATGGCGTAGTAGAAAGGGAAGATCGCGTAGAGCAGCAAGATCCCGATCAGGCACCAGAAACCTGCACGTAAGAGTGCTTTCTTCAGTTGGCGCAGGTTCATGAACGCACCTCCAGTTGGCGACGGCCGAGGTACAGATAAAGCATGGCAATCACTGCCACGACCAGAAACAGCAGGGTCGAGGCTGCGCTGCCGTAGCCTACGTCCTGGAATTCCACCAAATGCTGGCGGGCATAGACCGACATGCTCATGGTGCTCGAGGAATTGGAGGTCAGCACATAGATGACGTCGAACACCCGTAGTGAGTCGAGGATGCGAAAGATTGCCGCGACCAACAAGGCCGGCATCAGCAACGGCAACGTGACACGCCAGAACACCCGCAGCGGATGAATGCCGTCGACTCTGGCAGCCTCGTAGCAATCGCTTGGCAGCATCTGCAGGGCCGCCAGCATCAGCAAGGTGACGAAGGGCACGGTCTTCCAGACGTCGACGATGATGACAGCCCACATCGACAGGTCCGCATCTGCCGTCCAGGCCAGCGGCGCGTCGATCAGGCCCAGGCTCAGCATCATGTGGTTGATGATGCCGAACTGGTCATTGAGCATCCATGACCAGATCTTCGCCGAGACAATAGTCGGAATCGCCCAGGGGATCAGGATCAACGCACGGACCAGCGCGCGGCCAGTGAATTTGACGTTCAACAGCAACGCCACCAACAGGCCCAGGACCATTTCCAGCCCTACCGACACCGCGGTGAAATGCAAGGTGTTGCGCACCGCGTTCCACCATTGCGGATCGACCAGGACGCCTGACCAGAGGTTGCCGTCGTAGAGCAGATAATTGCTCAGG
This sequence comes from Pseudomonas sp. ICMP 3272, assembly GCF_001466905.1. Taxonomy (NCBI): domain Bacteria; kingdom Pseudomonadati; phylum Pseudomonadota; class Gammaproteobacteria; order Pseudomonadales; family Pseudomonadaceae; genus Pseudomonas; species Pseudomonas sp. ICMP 3272. Next base: position 98,098 of record NZ_LKEK01000024.1, on the reverse strand, counting down.
CCAATGAATGAGCCGCCTTCAGTGTCCGACAGATCGGCGTCGGTAAGGCTGAACCAGAAAGTGCGAAGTAACGGCCAGGCCGCCACCAGCGTCAGGCACACCAGCATCGGCGTCAGAAACAGCCAGGCGGCACGTAACCTGCGACGTTGCACAGGCGTTTCCCGGGTAATCAGGACGTCGTCACCGGGAAAGTCGATAGAAGAGGAAGGCATGTTGATCTCCTTACATGTGGCTTACCAGTTCCGGCGCTTGATGCGCGTCAGGTCGCGTTCCAGGTCGACCAGTGCCTGATCGACCGGCAAATCGCCCGCCAGCACGCTATGCACTCGATCAAAGAACGCGTTGGAGACACGCGGGTAGCCGCTGGCGGTGATGGCGGCAGGGCGCATGACCCCATTGCTGAGGATGCCGTGCAACTGGGTGTAGTAAGGCATCGCCGCGAGCAACTCGGGGTCGGTATAAAGCGACTCGATAACCGGGTTGTAAGCGCCTGCCAGGGCACGCTGTTTTTGCTGTTGGGCACTGGTCAGGTACGCCACCAGTTCTGCGGCAAGCTTGGGGTTGCTGCTGTATCGCGATACCGCCAGGCCCCAGCCTCCGAGCGTGGAAGCATGAGTACCGTTCGCACCGCCACGCGGCAGGGGAGCGACGCCAACCTTGTCTTTTACCGCGCTGTCCTTGCTTTGCACCAAGGCCCAGACGTAAGGCCAGTTACGCATGAACAGCGCGTTACCCGACTGGAATACACCGCGCCCTTCTTCCTCGGTGTAATTGAGTACGCCGCGCGGGGAGATGTCGCCGACCCAGCTTTTTGCCAGGGTCAATGCGGCTCTTGAGGCCTGGCTGTTCACCACGATGTCTCCTCGTGGGTTGATCAGTCCGCCGTCCGGCTGGCTGCTGATCCATTCCAGGGCGTTGCACGTCAGGCCTTCATAGGCGCGCCCCTGGAAGACATAGCCCCACATATTGGCGTTGCCCGCATCGCGCTCGGCCTGTTGCACCTGCCTGGCGGTAGCGGTCATGTCCTCCCAGGTCTGGGGGATCGGCTTTTGGTATTTTTCGAGCAAATCCTTGCGGTAGTACAGCAGCCCCGAGTCGGTGAACCAGGGCATTGTCACCAGCCGGCCGTCGACGGTGGCGTTGTCCACCTGTGCCTGGAAATAGCCTTGTGTCGCATTCGCTGGAAGCAGCTCGCGCAGGTCCGTCAGGTGCGTGGCGAGCATACCCGGCCACACCATGTCGATCTGGATGATGTCGATGTCGGTGGACTTGGCGCTGAGGATCTGCTGGTAGAACGACAGGCGCTCGGTTGCAGAGTTAGGCGTGGAAACCACCTGAACGTTGTTGCCGGTCTGTTTTGACCAGCTATCGACTGCCTCCTTGCACAGTTGCAATTCAGCGCCGACGGCCCCGCACGAGATCGTCAGATCGGCTGCGTTCGACAGCGCAGAAAACCCGGCAGACAGGGTGAGCAGCGCGGCGGGAAGAAGAGATTTCAGCTGTTTCATAGAGCCCTCTTTATTTTTGTTTTTATAAAAGTTAACGTTAACATCGTCAATGTAACAGCGTATTTTCGATGTGGCACCCTTTTTTCTCCGATTTGCACAATTTTGTGCTGAAGGAAAAAGGCTCGGCCAACGTCACGAAAACAATAAAAACAAAACAGGAAGTCCACATGCAGAACGCATCAAGATGGCTACTCGCAGGGGTACTCGGCACCTCGACAACCGTCTCTCAGGCCGCGACTCTGGAAGAGCGGATGGCCGCATTCGAAGCCCGTGCCAGCGCTGCGGAAAAACGTGCAGCCGCAGCCGAACAGCAAACCCAGGCGCTCGCCAGGGAACTTCAGCAACTCAAACTCTCGACCCCCGTTGCGCAGCCTGCCGCACCCACTTCTGCGTCCACCGTTGCGGCCAGTTCACAGCCGGCTCTGGATGATCGCGTGGCAAAACTCGAAGCCCGCCAGCAAAGCATGGACAAGCCAGGCAGTGCCGGACACCTCACCGACGGGTTCAGCTTCAAGGGCTACGCTCGCTCCGGTCTATTGATCAACGACGGTTTGGGCGGCGGTCGCGGTGGGCCTTATACAACCCCCGCAGGTTCAGTCGGTGGTGCGGTCGGGCGGCTGGGTAACGAAGACGACACCTACATGCGCTTCGATCTGTCGAAAGAAATCTACGCGCAGAACGGCACGCGTTCCAAATTCACCGTCTCCATCGCCGACGGCGTTGAAAGCTATAACGACTGGACGGCCACCGAAAGCAGCCTGAACGTGCGTCAGGTATTTACCGAACTCGACCACATTGCCGCCTTCAAGGGTAATTCGGTGTTCGAGAACGCCACGCTGTGGGCCGGCAAGCGCTTCGACAGGGATAATTTCGATATCCACTGGCTGGACTCGGACGTGGTCTTTCTGGCCGGTACCGGTGGCGGTATCTACGATGTGCAGATGAACAAGGACTGGCGCTCGAACTATTCCCTGATTGGACGTAACTACGGAGATTTCAGTGAGGGCGGCGTCGATGCCGATGTGGAAAGCTACATCCTGACCTCCAACCAATTCTTCGCCAATGGTCAATGGCAGTGGATGTTCAACGCCATTGGCGCAAAGAAAAACGACGTCGGTACGCGCACCAATCAAGCGGGTTTTGCGCCTGCAGATTCAGGCCTGCACACCATGTTGGCCAATCACCAGAAAGACTTTTTCGGCAGGGAAGGCTTCTTCAAGACGGCGTTGCTCTATGGGCAGGGCCTGGGGGCTCAGGTCAAGGACATTGGCGCGGATGGCGAACTGATCGACGACGCCCGCGCGGTGCGTCTGGCCATGTACGGCGAGACACCTATCGCTCCGGGATGGCGCATCGGCCCGAGCCTGCTGGCCGAGCAGAGCAAAGACCGCTACGTCAAAGGCGACGATTACCGCTGGCTCACGCTGAACATGCGCCTGGCCAACGAGATCAACAGTAACTTCGAGATGGCCTACGAGTTGAGTTGGCAAACCATGGACCTTGACCCCAAAGGCTACCTGCAACGCAATGCAGTCGACGGCAACTTCTGGAAGTTCACGGTTGCGCCGACCTTCAAGCCGGACATGGGTGACCTGCTAACGCGTCCCGAATTGCGAGTGTTCGCAAGCCTCATGAACTGGTCTTCGGATCTGGACCGCTACAGCACGACCGGCAACTTCGGCAAAAGTGATTTCAACTCCGGTGGTGTCTGGCAGTTCGGCATCCAGATGGAAACCTGGTTCTAGTGCGGTAGTTCAGATGTGCCAGTGAAAATTCAGGCTCTCAACTCATCGCTGCGCTCAGGGCCTGATTTCTTCAACGGGTTGTTTCGGCACTTTTGAAAACTTGTAAAACAGATTTGGCTCACTCACGACGTACAGGTTGCCGTCGCGATCCATGGTCAGGCCTTCAGGTTGGAGAGCGCTGTTCTGGAGGTCGGAAAATGTACCCAGCAGTGATCGAATGCTGACGAAACGCCCTTTACCGTCCAGTTCTGTGATCGAACGTGACTGATCGCTGAGCAGCAGTAAATGACCGGTTCGCGGATCGTAGTAACCGTCTGAAAGGTCGCGTGCAGCGACGCTTTTCGTGATCCAGTCCAGCCGGTCGGCAATTTTGATCTGCAAACGGCCCTGATCGATGGAGCGCAGAACTCCGGAAACCTCGAACATCTGGCGCGGATCGCGTTCCTTGATCGCGAACAGGCGGTCGTTGGCAGGATCATAGGTCACGCCCTCGAATCCCTTGTTCTGGTTACTTGGGTTGATCAGTAGCGCAATGAACTGGGCTTCCTCGACGTGGATTGGGCGTGCTTGCGTCGGCAACGTGATGATGTCCAGTTGCTGAAGATCTTCATCGCACAGCACGATGCGACCGTTACCCAGATAAGCCAAGCCTTCTGTGTCGTCGAAACCGATCAATGGGTAACGAGCGATTATGTCGCCGTTCGCGTCCAGCGCCAGCAGTTGCATGGGGCCTTTGTTGGTCACTGCCAGCAGTCGATCATTGTCGTAGTCGTAGGTTATCCCGGAGATATTGGCGACGTCCGGGGCAAGTGGTTTGGCGTCGATAACCACATGGAAATCCGGCAACCAGATATTCTTTTCGGCTGCCGTATTGCCCTTCAACCAGGTGCGGCCGTAGTGGTACAGCTGTTGGTGGACCTGAAAGTGTGCCGACACGGCGTAAGCCAGCAGCAGAACCCCCAGAGCACCTGCACTCAGCACTATCTGTGCGAGTGATACCTGCCTTCGAGCGACATTCGACCACGTCAGCCGCTTTGCCTTGATCGTTTCCAACTGCATGGCTTCAGGCACTCCCGCGTGTCGGGCGGCTGGGCGGGTGATTAATCAACATTCTGCTGCCAGGCGAAGCGATAGGCTTTCATGAGCGGTTCCGGTTTACACAGGCCGTTGTCGGCATCGGCATCGACGATGAACCAGTCAGCTCTGGAGGTCTGACCCAGCGGCCGGGCTTTTTCCGGCAAGAAGCAATTGGCCAATTGTTCACCCGGGACCAGAGCAAAGGTGCCGGGATGTTCTCGTAGCCAACGGGCTGACTGTTCGATTGCCGACGGCTTGGCAAAACCGAAATGCACGATGGGTTGGCGTGCATACAGCCAGTGGCCCTCGCGCCAGTTGACCAGTACCAGGTCGGCTCCCTGGGTGACGCTGGCGGCTTGTTCCATCAGGCTCTTGTGTGGATTTTCTCCCTCTATGACGGGTTCGATGAACCCTCTGGCGAACCACAGGCTGAGCCAGACAACCACCACTGCGGGGACCAGTCGCCCAGCCCTGACGCGGTCGTGGAACCAGCGTTTCAACAACCAGGGCAGCAAGGGGGCAGCGACCAGTACCAGACCGGGCAGCGCCGGAAAGATGTAGATCTTGCGTTTGCCACTGGAGAGGCTGAAGAACAACAGCACCAGCAAGACCCAGCCGAGCAGTACCAGAACCCGGCCATCCCGCTTGCTCAGTTGTCGGCGCCATGCCGGGATCAGCCAGGGCAGCACCAGCACCAATGGCAGCCAATACTGGGGGATGACTTTGACGAAGAAATACCAGAATGGCTCGCGATGGTCCCAGGCGCTGGCGTAGCGATTAGCCGTCTGGTGCAAGAGTATTTCCTGCACATAGGCGAAGCCTTCCGGCCCGCCATCACGCACGACCGAGATAACCATCGGCACCAGCCACAGGCAGCATGCAAGTAATAACGCCAGTAGACCCAGCGCCCAGCGGCCTATCTGTCCAGGCATGGCCACGACACCGGACCAGCCTTTACGCGCGGCATAGGCGTAAGGGATCAACATCAATGCGGGAACAAAACCGACGCCCTTGGTGATAATGCCCAGGCCCATGGCCGCACAGCTGAAATAAAACCAGCCCCAGGCCGGTCCGAGCAACAAGTGGCGAACCAGCCCATAGAAGCCCAGCGCAATCCATAAGCACAGGAAGCTATCGATTTGTCCGGTGCGCAGGATGCTGTAGGTCTGATAGGTCGCCAGGAACAGCAAGGCGGCGTACCGTCCGATACGTCGGTTCCACAGACGGCTGCCCAGATCGTAGAGGACTGCGGTGGTCGCGCCTGCAGAGAGCAGCCCGGGCAGGTAAAGCGCGATGTTCGGGCTGCCCGTCAACCAGATGAAGAATGCGGTAGCCCACATGAACAGCGGCGGCTTGTCGGCATAAATCTCCCCGGCCCTGTGCGGGACGAACCACGAGCCGTTCTGCAGCATTTCCAGAGCAACGCCCAGAAAACGTTCTTCGTCCACGTTCTGCGGTAGACGCAGGCCCAGGCCGGCACCGACCAGTAAAACGGCCAGTGCGACCAGTAGCCATCCCTCGAGGCGAGGCGAAAGTTGAGTTCGCAACGTCATTGCTCCTCGGGTGTCTTGGCCTGTCGGCTGATCAGCTGCAGGTTGCGCATGTACACCAGCAGACCAAAGGACTGGCCGGCAATGAAGACCGGGTCCTGTCGATAAATGGCGTAAGCCAGCAAGATAGTGCTGCCCAGCATGCTCAGGTACCAGAAGCCCACCGGAATGATGCTGCGCTTCTTGAATTCGCTGTACAGCCATTGCAGGACAAAGCGTCCGGTAAAGACGGCCTGCCCGACAAAGCCGAGGATCAGCCAGAAGGTTTCGTTGTCCGGTTTCATGACCGCAGTTCCTGTGCTTCAACATCCAGGCGGGTCCGGCGGATCAGCCACCAGACGCCGACCAGATCCAGAATGCCCACCAGTGCGCGGTCCAGATTGCCGTACTTGGACACGCCGGCCTGGCGATGGCGGTGGTTGACGGGGTGCGTGACCATACGGCCGTTATGCCGCTGAATCAGCGCTGGAATGAACCGGTGCATATGGTCGAAGTACGGCAGGCGCAGAAAAGCTGCTCGCTCAATCAGTTTCAGACCGCAACCGGTGTCTGGGGTAGCGTCCTTGAGAAGGCGACTGCGCAGGCCGTTTGCGAATCGCGAGGCCCAGCGTTTACTGGCCGTATCGCGACGATTCACACGGTGCCCTGCCACCAGCTGGATCGCCCCGGGGCCTGCTTCGTGAGCGCGTACCAACGCCAGCATTCCTGGAATGTCCGCAGGGTCGTTCTGACCGTCACCGTCCAGGGTCGCCAGCCAGGTGCCGTTGGCCGCCAGTGCCGCGTGATAGACCGAGGTGCTCTGCCCGAGCGACTGCTCGTGGCGCAGGATCCGCAACACGGTCAGCCCGCTGTCCTTGAGGTGAGTCAGCACTTTCAAGGTGTCGTCTGTGCTGCCGTCATCAACGACCAGGATCTCGTAGCGCTCACCGTCCAGCGCTGTGCAAATCTCTTTTATCAGGCTGGGCAGGTTATCGGCTTCATTTTTGGCCGGTATCACGACGGAGAGAAAGGTGGGCGTGGTCATGGAAGTCCTTGTTATTGAAGTGGCACACAGAGCCGGGCCTGATAATGCTCCCGATACCAGTCGACGAAGGCCCTGACGCCGGTGTCAACCGAGACCTGTGGTTGAAAGTCGATCCATTGGCTCAGCGCACTGACGTCAGCCCAGGTTTTCAATACGTCGCCTGCTTGCAAAGGCAGGTAGCGTCGCTCGGCGCGCAGGCCTAGCGCGGCCTCCAGGCAATCTACGAACTCCAGCAGCTTGACGGGCTGACCGCGGCCGATGTTGAAGAGTTGATGAGGCGGCTCGCTGCCAACGGTGTCGGGCGGCAGCAAGCGCAGACGCAGGATGCTTTCGACAATATCGTCGATGTAAGTGAAGTCCCGGGCCATTTCGCCATGGTTGTAGATATCCACAGGCTGCCCGGCCAACATGGCTTTTGTGAACTTGAACAGCGCCATGTCAGGCCGGCCCCAAGGTCCGTAAACAGTGAAAAAACGCAGCCCTGTGGCGCGCAGGCCGTACAGGTGGGAATAGCTGTAGGCGGTGAGTTCATTGGCGCGCTTGGTGGCGGCATACAGGGACAGCGGCCGGTCGACGGCATCCTCAACCTGAAACGGCATGCGCGTATTGGCACCGTAGACCGAGCTGCTCGACGCGTAGATCAGGTGCGCGGGTCGATACTGCCGACAGGCCTCGAGCACGTTGATAAAGCCGACCAGGTTGGATTGGGCATAAACATTCGGTTGCTCAAGCGAATAACGCACACCGGCCTGGGCTGCCAGGTGGATGACCTGTTCGAATTCATTGCGCGAGAACAGGGCGGACAGACCTTCGGCATCGGTGATGTCCAGCCTGTTGAACGTGAAACCAGGCAAGCGCTGGAGTATGGCCAGTCGCGATTGTTTAAGTTCGACGCTGTAATAGTCGTTGAGGTTGTCGATGCCGACGACCGCTATACCGAGCTCGCACAGACGTTTGGCGACATGGAAGCCAATGAATCCGGCAGCACCTGTCACGAGCACCGTCATGGCTGGATCGCCTGGCCACGACCAATGCCATAGTAGGCAAATCCGGCATCACGCAATTGCGACGGGTCGAACAGGTTGCGGCCATCGAAAACCGCTCGATCCCGCAGTTTCTCGCCGAGCTGGTCCAGATCCAGAACCCGGTAGTCCTGCCATTCGGTCACCACCACCAGAGCGTCAGCACCTTCCAGAGCATCTTGCTTGCACTGCACCAGTTGCAGGTCATCACGCTCGCCATAATGATGCCTGATAGCTTCGATCGCCTGCGGGTCGTGGGCCTGAACCCTGGCACCGGCTGCCCAGAGTGCTTCAAGCAGGGCATGGCTGGATGCTTCGCGAATATCGTCGGTATTGGGTTTGAAGGCCAGCCCCCAGACAGCGAAGACCTTGCCCTTGAGTTCGCCGTGATAATGAGCGTGGATATTTTTAAACAGACGGTGCTTCTGGCGGCGATTGACCTGTTCGACAGCATTGAGCAGCGCTGTCTCCACCCCGTTCTCGCTGGCTGTGCCGATCAGCGCCTGCAAGTCCTTGGGAAAGCATGAGCCACCGAAGCCGCAGCCTGGGTAAATGAAGTCGTAGCCAATGCGAGGGTCGGAGCCAATGCCAAGCCGGACCTGTTCTATGTCGGCACCCACCTGTTCGGCCAGGTTGGCCATCTCGTTGATGAACGAAATCTTGGTCGCCAGCAGGCAGTTGGCAGCGTACTTGGCCAGTTCCGCGCTACGGGCATCCATGATCACAAACTTCTCGCGGTTGCGACTGAACGGCTGATACAACTCGCGCATCTGCTCCAGCGCTTGCGGGCTGGCCCCGCCGACGATAATGCGATCCGGACGCAGGCAATCACTGACCGCGCAGCCTTCCTTGAAAAACTCTGGGTTGCTGATCACTTCAAAGCCGTCATCGCGTCGTGGACTGGCAGCGATTTCAGCGAGCAGGCGGTCAACTGTCCCCACGGGCGAAGTGGACTTGTTGACAATGATCCGAGCACCGTCAGCGTGTCTGAGCACGGAGCGCAGCACGGCAAACACCTGGCTCAGGTCTGCCTTGCCGTCGGCTTGCGCTGGTGTGCCAACTGCGATGAAGACCAACTCTGCAAAGCGGCTGGCGTGCACTTCATCGGTTGTGAAACTTAGTCTTTTGCAGTCCAGGCCGTTGCGGAGAAGTTCGCCAAGACCGGGCTCGAATATAGGGCATATGCCTTCGCGCAGCGCATCAATGCGTTTGCTGTCGACATCCATGCAGCATACGGTGTGGCCCACTTCCGCCAGGCAGGCGGCAAGGGTAAGCCCCACATAACCGGTTCCGAACACTGTCACTTTCAAGTGCTGCTCCTTCTGCTCCATGAATTGAGGAGCCTGGTTTGTTTCAGGCGCCCGAACGCGTCTTGAACAACTAGCGCAAGATAAATGTCATAAATGTGTTAAGAAACGATGACATGAGTTTGTCATGTAGTGAAAAAGCCAAGGGCGGTCATACTTCAAGTGATCAGTTGGCAGCCTCTAGCTTCGCTTCATCATGAAAATAAAAAACAGCCCTCCCAACAATGCCGTCGCAATACCTATAGGCAGATCCTCTGGCGCGATAAGCGTGCGGGAGACGACATCCACCCAGATCATCAATAAAGCACCCAGAAGCGTGGCGACGGGCAACAGTCGTCGATGTTCCGAGCCCACCAGACGTCTGGCGATGTGCGGCACCATCAGGCCGACGAAACCTATGGAGCCGCACAGTGCAACCAGCACGCCGGTCATCAGTGAGGCGATCAGGAAAACCAGCAGGCGCACGTTGCGTACTTGCAGACCAAGGCTTGTGGCGGTCTGATCGCCGCCCATCAATGCGTTCAGGGAACGACCCAGCCCTTGCAAAAGAACCCAGCCAGACAGAACCGTGATCAGTGGCACAACGAGCAGCTCCCAGCGCGCCAGCCCCAGCCCGCCGAGCATCCAGAACAGCACTGAGGAGCTGGCGCGGTGATCGCCCAGAAACAACGACAGGTTAGCGATCGCCATCATTACAAAGGACACGGCCACGCCGCCGAGCAGCAGGCGTTGGCTGTCCAGGCGGCCTTTGTGGCTGGCCAGCCACAGCACCAGGCACAGGCTGACCAGCGAGCCGACGAATGCAGCCAGTGGCAATGTCAGCGTGCCAAGCACTTCCCCTACATGCATGACCACGATAACTGCGCCGAGTGTCGCGCCCGAGGTCGCTCCCAGCAGGTGAGGGTCGGCCAGCGGGTTGCGCGTCGCGGCTTGCAGGACGCTGCCGATCAGCGCCAGTCCCGCGCCTGCCAGCGCGCCCAGTAACACACGTGGCGTGCGTATCAGCCAGACGATGGTTTCCTGTCCCGCGGTCCAGAGGGGTGGGTTTTCGCTCGCGCCGAACAGCTTGAACATCAGGATATCCATCACCCGGTTCAACGGCACAGGGGCCGCGCCGAAGGTGATGCACACCAGGCATGAGAGCAGCAGCACGAGCGTCAGAGTGATCAGCAACCCCGTGTAACGGCGAGGGTGCTCGGTCAGCCACTGCGCCAGGGTCATCGCGTCACGTCATGAAATGCCGCTGCAAGCGTCTCGATGGCCGCGACGTTGTCGATGCCTGGCGTCACCGCCACGTAGGGCAGCACGACATAGCGTCGGTTGCGGATCGCGTCGACGGATTGCAGCGCCGGGTTGCTTTCAAGGAAGTGCTGTTTCTGCGCGGCGCTGACTTCGCCGTAGTCGACGATCACGATAACCTCGGGGTTGCTTTGCACAACCGACTCCCAGTTGACGTGAGTCCAGCTGGCCGCGACGTCGCCCATGACATTCTGCCCGCCCGCGGCGCTGATCAGTGCCTGGGGGATTGCCAGCCGCCCGGCGGTCATGGGCCGGTCTTCACCGCTGTCATACAGGAAAACCCTGGGCGGCGATTTGCCTGCCACGCTTGCCTGAACCTTGCTTACGCTGTGGCGCATTTGCGCAACCAGCGTCTCTGCGCGAGCCTGTACGTCGAATATCCGGCCCAGGTTCAGCAAGTCGTTGTAGACATCCGCAAGCGTCGCTTCAGCGCGCGGCATTATCTGCGCGCAGGACTCGGTCAGCTCATAGGCCTGAATACCCAATGGGGCCAGGCTCTGCGGCGTGACGTCGCCTCCCACCCGCATGCCATAGTTCCAGCCGGCAAAATAGAAGTCGGCGTTGGCATTGAGCAGTGTTTCCAGAGACGGGTATTTGCTGGCCAGCTCGGGCAGATTGCCAAGGTCGCGCAGCAGGCCCTGATCAGGTTTGTTCCAGCCGGTGATGCCGCTGTAGCCGACCATGTGTGATTGCAAGCCCAGGGCAACCATCATTTTGGTGAGGTTTACATCGTTGCTGACTGCACGCTGCGGCGCAGCCGTGAAGGTCACCGAGCGGTCGCAGCTTTGCACGGTGACGGGGTAGGCGCTGGGTTGCGCTTGCACCATCGGGCTGCACAACAAGGTGATCAAAGCCAGGCGGGTGAGCAGGGCGTTCATTTCAGGGTATCCAGGTAATGCGCGGGTAATCACGCAGAGGGTGGCTGTCGACCAGCGCCTTGGCGCCGAATACGTGGAGCAGCATTTCCGGGGTCAGCACTTCCTGGGGCGTGCCTTGCGCAATGAGCCTGCCGTGATGAATGACACACAGGCGATCACAGAATGCCGCCGCCAGATTCAGGTCATGGATACTGGCCAGCGTCGCCACGCCGAGCTGCTTGACCAGCCCCAGCAGTTCCAGTTGATGGCGCGGGTCGAGGTGATTGGTCGGCTCGTCCAGCACCATCAACCGAGGTTCTTGCACCAGTGCCCGCGCCAGCAGGCAACGCTGTTTCTCGCCGCCGGACAATGTGTCGAACCGATGCTGTTCATAGCCCGCCAGCCCTACGGCGTTCAAAGCACTCTGCACAATCGCGCGGTCGTGGGCGCTGTCCGCAGCGAAGAAGCCCTGATGAGGCGCGCGGCCCATGCTCGTTACATCCAGCAGTGTCAGGCCGAATGCATCGGGAAACTCCTGGGCAACCACTGCTACGTGCCTGGCGCACCAGCGTGGGCTGCGGGACCAGATATCGTGAGCGCTGATCGCGACCTTGCCGCTGTGCGGACGGCTGTAGCGGAATGCACAACGCAGCAGGCTGGTCTTGCCGCTGCCATTGGGACCGATCAGGCCGACAAACTCGCCGGCAGCGATTTGCAGGTCGATATCTTTCAGGGCGAAGTGTTCGTGCGCGCAGACCGACGCCTGTTCCGGTGCCCACGCGAGACGCTCTAGCGCGAGCATCAGAAACTCAGGTCCGCAGTCACGTACAGCGAGCGGGGTTCACCCAGAATCCATTGCTGGCCTTCGTTGTACTGACTCGCTGCGTATTGCCGATCAAACAGATTGCGCGCCTGCAAGCCGAGCGTGGTATTGCGCAGTGCTTTCCATGACAGGCTGGCGTCGGCCACGGTGTAGGCGGGCAGTTCGCGGGTGTTGGCGATATCGGCGTATCGGCTGTCGACGTAGCGCAGCCCGGCGCCAATCTGCACAGCACTGCCGAGCTGTTTGTCGAGCCACAGGTTGGCCGTGCGCTTTGGCACATCGACGGGCGTATTGCCGTCACGCGAGACGGCCACGCCCGCTACGCTCTGATCAAATTGGTCATAGCGTGCACGAACGAAGGCCGCGTTGGCGGTCAGGGCCCAGTCCTGTGGCAGTTGCAGCTTCATGCTGGCCTCAAGCCCGTCGGAAGACTGCTGGCCTACCTGTTGGGTGAGGTCAGGATTGCCGGCATCGGTGGTGAGCAGCTTTTTCTTGACGATATGGTAAGCCGCCAGCGTCCACTCCAGGCGCTGGTCCCACAGTGACTGTTTGAAACCTACCTCCGATTGCCTGGCGGTGGCCAGGTCGAATTGTTGCTGTGTGGGGTTGAGAGAGACAAGGCTGCCAACGCCATCGGTGCTGGTCGAGTATTGAGCGTAGGCAGAACTGTCCGGCGTCAGCGCGTAAACCAGTCCGATTTTCCAGTTGTTGCCGATCAGGTCCTTTTCTGTGCGGCTGTCGTCACGCAGGGCGTTGCGTTCGATATCCACGTAGTCACGCCGCACGCCTGTGATTATCGAGAGTTGCTCGCTCAGTTGCGTGCGGTTTTCCCCGAAGACCGACAGTTGTCGGGTCGTGCTTTTGAACAGCTCCGAATAGGGCGACGCACTCTGAAAATTGCCCGGTGCGGGATGTTCGATATCAATGGGGTCTCCCGCCGGATTCACATCGTTGTAGGGGGAATTGTTGGTCAACTTGAAGCGGATACGGTTGACGTCCATTCCCAGCACACTCTGGCTATCCAGCCCGCCCAGACTGTGTTTGAAGGTGAACGTCTGTCGATCTCCCACCTGCTCCTGATTGTGCTTGATGCCGAAATAGCCGCTGCGCGACAGCTGCTGAGTGGCAGCGTCCCAGTTGTAGTTTTCGGCGTTCTGCCAGCGTCGGTGCGAGGTCAGGTAGTAAAGCTGGTTGGATGAAGTGAGCCGGTCGGAGATCTGCCAGTCGGTGGTCAGCCGCGTCCATTGGTCATCGTAATGTTGCTTGTCGTTCTCGATGTTGTAGTTCTTGTCTCGCAAGCCTTCGTGGTAACGGCCGTTGATCATCGGCACGCCGAAGTAGTTCATCGGGCGCTGATTGCCGCCGTCATGGGCGAGGGTGAACGACAGGTCTTCGCTGGCCTGCCAGCGCAGGGCACCGCTGAAGAACGTGCTTTGCGAGTCGCCGTCATTGATCCAGCCGTTGCTGCGCAGCTGATTGAGGTTCAAGCGATAGCTCAATTGATCGGTTAACGAGCCGCCGCTGTCCAGCGCAGTTTGCTGGCTATCGTACGAACCGTAGCCAAGGCGCAGGTGGTTTTCGATATCGCCTTCAAAAGGCTTCTTGGGGATGACATTGATCACTGCCCCGGTAGCACCTTCGCCATAGAGCACGGAGGCCGGGCCGCGCAGCACTTCAATGCGGTCGATTGCCCAGGTATCGACCGGCATGGTGACGGTGCCCATGGCGCTGTACATGCGGCTGCCGTCATACAATTGCATCACCGAGCCCTGACCTGTGAAACCACGCGCGGACAACGCCGTGCCTCCGTCGCCGGGCGTACCGATCGCCGTGATGCCGGGGCTGCGGGCCACGGCCTGCTGCACATTGGCGTCACCGCGACTGCGAACCTCGTCGCCATCGAGCGAGCTGGTGCTGGCCGGGGTCTGCAAGGCCGTCAATGGCAGGCGAGAACCCGCATGCGTAACTGAATCGAGATGCTCTGCATCTTGCGACAGGGCCGTAGCGTTAATCGTGGACGGAGCAAGCTCGACCTGTTCGGAAGCGTTTGCGTAGCTCGCGCTGCTGGCCAGCAGGCAGAGCGTTGCGACTGCACGGCGGGAATGGAAACGAGGGCTGATCATGGATTGAAGGGTCGCTTTGGAGGACTGCGTTTGGTAACCTTTAATTGTTATAACATAACATTTGTAGGCCGGCATACCCGCTTACTAATCTTCAAGGGGTGGGGGCGGTTCGATCTATAGCGCTGGCGAATGCAGAATCTCTTTCAGAAGAGCGGGGCCGCCAGGGAGGTGTTCGGGCATCGCTTCCATGACTTGAGTTAAGTCATGCGAAAAATCGTAGAGTCAAAACCTTGTGTGGACGGTTACGTCAGAAATCAAATCTATCCAGTAACCAGTTAAGTTCCTGGACCGTCAACGCAATTGCCTCATGCATCTCATCGAGAGAGGCGTTGAAACGCCCCGACTCAAGGTGCTTGAACCGAAGGCACAGGCCGTTGTGCTCTCAGCAAAGGATTTTCACGTGTTTACCGTGTCGATTCAGAAAAAAGCAAGGGATCGGACACGGCGACTTTTATGTCCACATTTGACAGATTTCGAAATCAGCACACTAGCGACCATCTGCCTGAAGGCACATTTTTTTACCATCGACCACTTTACATGGCCAGTGATCATTAATATAAGTGTCGGGTTTGAAGCAGGCATTTTGATTATTTACCCAGAATGTTTGCCAGCCAGAGCCTGAAGGTCTCAGATCATTGCATAACGAGTAACCGGTCGATACGAGCCACAGTGTGGTTAATATAGGCAGAGGAAGAGATACATACAGAAGCGTTTTCAAGAAGAGCTTAAACATTACACTTTGAAATTTTGCAGCACGCGTACCGGGTTCTGGAGAAAAAACCTTTCGCGTGGTAAATGCCGCTATTGCAGCATATCCCATCAATATCGCAATAAACGGCGCGGCAAGAAGGGCATAGGCTATATATTGAACTTCTATGATCGGAGCGTTTCTCCAGAGGCGTCCATAGACGGGTGTCACGCCGTCGACAATTATATATACGGCGCTGGCCAGTAGCAGGATAGCCAGTAAAAGCCCCAACACGGTGATGAGGCGAAAGTATTTGGGAAGTGAGTCGATGGATGCACTTTTAACTTTTTTCATAGCTTAGGTAGCCTAAATTGTCCTAGGCGTGGGAGTTCAGGGACTGGTAAGTTGGGCATTATTTGATCGGTGACATTGCGTTTGAACCAGTCTTTGGCGGCTTTTTCCGCTTCGCTCATCAAGGCATCAATAAGATTGTCAGGAAGGCTTCTTATTGAGTTTCTTATGTTGTCAGGATTGATTTTTTTTAGGGTTTCACCGAGCTCTTCTAAGTGGTTGATTGTATAGTCAGTGTAGAGGCGTACCTGTTCTTTTAAGCCGCTCTTGATTCCATTGTTATTGTCTATCACGTTTAAAAAATAACTGGCTGCGAAAACAAATGCCACGCCGATAGCGACAGGTATTATTGCTGATCCTATGAAAACACCGGCGATACCTGCGGCTGCATAGCCGACAGCCGTTGCGATACCCGCTTTGACCAACTCAACGCCGACGCCGACGAAAAGGTCAGACATGACACTTTCGTCAGAGAGAAAGTGCTCAAATAATTCTATTCCTACCGCGACATAGGCGGAAAGTTTAAAACCCTTTATGGCCTCGCCATTGAGGCTGTATTTACCTATACCTACCTCAATAAGCTTCGCATTTTGAGCTAAATATCGTGTTCCCTTGAGCACCGATCTTAGTCCTGGCCTGCCCGTGATGATAACGTACTCCTTACCATTGACTATTGTATATTTAAGTCGGGTCTTATAGCCTCCGATGCGCTTCCACAGTTGCCCTAACTTAAATGTATCACGGGCTGCCATTCCGGTAGGCACTACCCAGTTGGTATTAACCCACTGATGCGCAGTGCTCTGGTAAAGCGACTTGGTACAGCCCCACCCCCCATCCAGTAGTTCTTTATCAGTCCGTGGGCACAGCCAATGCGTTTGTGTGGATCCTTCGTGCGGGGAACTGATGCCTGCCGCCAGGCGATTGGCGTCCTGAAGGGTCAGCACAATCATTTCAGTATGATTTGTGTCTAGGTCATGCTCGAGCTTTTGAGCCTGTTCGTTGGTCAGTCCCATCGTGTCCTCCCTGAATTTCGCAAATGTAAACTCGGACAGCATCCTGGTCAAACTGCGCCTTTGTTAAAAATGTTACAAAAATAATTTCCTGCCGTCATCTGGCTCAAGTCACATCCTCTCTCTGCGCAGCTTGACAGATAAGAGCTCAGGCGGTCTCATTATTCACTTCCAGACTTTATTGCAGGATGCACAGATGATTTTTAATGCACTGGAACAGTTGACTCAGCAGAACAGTCGACTAATCACCTTTGACTCGCCACTGCCTCCCGAGCAAGAGCTGCGTCTGGAAAATTTTTCAGGACGTGAAGCGATTTCTGAACTTTTTGCGTTTGAGGCCACGCTGATATCAAGTGACGCTCGAATTGAGTTGAAAAAGCTTGTGGGCAAGAAGGTTTCCCTCGGTCTCACCCTTGCTGATGGAAATGTGCGTCATCTTAGTGCTCACGTATCGGACTTCGTGCATTTGGGGGCCGATGGAGGCGTCGCCAGCTATCATGCGCGGCTGGTGCCGTGGGTCTGGCTGCTTAGCAGGCGCAGTGATTCGCGCGTTTTTCAGGACAAAACAGTAGAAGAGGTTGTAAGGGAAATTTTTTCCTATTATCAGAGCCTCGCAGTATTTGAGTTTCGTCTGACTCGTCCTCTAAAGAAAATGAGTTACTGTACTCAGTATATGGAGTCAGACTTAAATTTTATTCTTCGTCTCCTCGAAGCTGAAGGTTTATTTTTTACGTTTCAACATTCCCAAGATGAACACTGCATGATGATCATGGATGACAGTCGCGATCTTCCTGCGCTGCCTGCTCAACCCGTCATTCGGTATCATCGCGCATCTGTCACCGAAGAGGCTGACTCGATCACCACGTGGTCATCCTCTCGTAACCTACAGCCTACTCAGTTGGCCATGAAGTCTTTCGACTATAAACAGCCCAGAGATCCGCAACTGGTACAGATGAAATCAATCGCCAAACAGGGCGAGGTGGGAGAGTTTGAAACCTTCGATTATGAGGGGGTATACGGTTACACTGATCTTGAAGATGGCCAACAAAAAGCCCGAAACCGGCTAGAGGCGATGGAGGTATTAGGCAAGCAGTTTTCGGGTTCCAGTAACTGCCGTGTCATGGAGCCTGGATATTTCTTTGAGCTGACGCAGCACTACGATCATGACCAAGATAGCCAGGAGGACAGGCAGTTTTTATTGCTGAGCGTAAATCACTCAGGCCAGAACAACTATCTCAGTCACGGTGAGCCCGGTTACCAGAATTCATTTGAGTGCATCCGTCGTAAGATCCCTTACAGGCATAGACTTTCTACACCGCGGGCTGCAATCCGCGGCCCGCAAACCGCCATCATCGTCGGCCCCCCCGGCGAAGAAATCTACACTGATGAAATGGGCCGTGTAAAAGTGCAGTTCCACTGGGACCGCTATGGCCAGTTCGACGACAAAAGCTCCTGCTGGGTCCGCGTTGCCCAATCCGGTGCCAGCGGCGGTTTCGGCAGCATTCAGATCCCTCGTGTCGGCGACGAAGTCGTAGTGGTATTCCTCGACGGTAACCCTGACCGCCCGCTGATCATGGGCAGTC
Source organism: Pseudomonas sp. ICMP 3272 (assembly GCF_001466905.1). Lineage (NCBI taxonomy): Bacteria > Pseudomonadati > Pseudomonadota > Gammaproteobacteria > Pseudomonadales > Pseudomonadaceae > Pseudomonas > Pseudomonas sp. ICMP 3272. Next base: position 80,131 of record NZ_LKEK01000024.1, on the reverse strand, counting down.
TCTACAACAGCCAGAACACGCCGCCATGGTCTCTCCCGGCCAACAAGACTCAAAGTGGCTTCCTGACCCGGTCGATGAAAGGCCATGGCGGCACAGCGAACTTCTTTCGCTTTGAAGACAAGGCCGGTGCTGAGCAAGTCATCATGCACGCCGAGCGCAACATGGACACCGAGATTGAATTCGACGAGACGCACAAAGTCGGTAACAACCGCTTGATGACAATTGATGGCATGCAAACCGAGATCATCAAGAAAGACGCTGTGATGAATGTTCAGGAAGGCTCACTGACGATTCAGGTTGATAACCAGTTCATCCAGGTCAATGCCAAGCAGCACATCATTCTTCAGGTAGGCGAAAGCAGTATCACCCTTACGCCGGACGGAATCGAGATCAAAGGCAACGCCATTACCACAGTGAGCAAGGGCACAACTCAAATCACCGGCGCGCCGGTCAGAGTCAATGACTGAGGTAGCGAGCCGATGACCAGCACCAGTATTTATGATCGTATTTAAGAAAGGCTTTTGGCTCAGGGGGCACTAGGCTCTATACGTAAAGTGGCTGCGCTCGGTGATGTTGCGAAAAACAGGCTCGAGCGCGAGTCCGATCGGAATGCTCATTTACAACACGTAGAGTCGAGCGCGACCCCGGCCGTTCCTCGCCTGTTTTTGCCTTGCCTGACCTTCGCTCGCCGACTTTTCGTACAGAACCTAGGCTGCATGGTTCTGGCTACTCATGCCCGCCTTGTTACCACCAACTCCACCGCTGCAATACGGTCCACGTCTTCGTAACCCTCTTCAAGCAGCTCTTCGCCAAACACATCCGGGTCCAGTTCGCGGTAGGTCCATGCCAGGGCCGCATGATCGATATCATCGCGCACGGCCTCGAAGAACGGGTCGTGCTCGCCCACCATGGCCACACCGGTATAGAGCACCAACGAGCCGCCCGGGGTAAGGCGATCCAGCGATTCGCGCAGGATGCGCACTGACAGGTCCGCGCCCAATGCGTCACCGCCGTGGCGGTAGGCGCGGCGCTTGGCGTCTTTCATGTACGGCGGGTTGGCAACGATGAGGTCGAAGTTGCCTGTCAGGCCCGAGAGGATATCGCTGTGGCAGCATTGCATGTTTTCCAGCCCGGCCACCTTGGCGTTGGTCTGAGCGAAATGCAGGGCCTTGGGGTTGATGTCGACGGCGCAGACCTGCGCCTGCGGGCGCGCAACTGCGATCAGCAGGGCACCAGCACCGGTGCCACAGCCGATGTCGACGGCGCGGTTGATCGGGTGCGAAGTGCCTTGCAGATGGCGATTGATGGAGTGCGCAAAGCGATAGGTATCCGGACCGAAAAACACCGAGTCTTCATCGCCGGTAGGAAATGCGGAATGCACCAGTAACAAGTCATCCAGGCTTGAAAATCTCACCCGGCTCTTCAAGCCGTCTTCACTGCGTTGAAGAATACCGGCTTCCAACAACCCTTGAGCCTCTGCAACCGGAAGCATGGATTCCGGTATCGTACGGCTCCAGCCGAAGACATCCCGCAGTGACGCAGCAATGCGGTTTTCCGGGCGTTGATTGACGTGTTGATGAGTCAACGGCGTGGGCGTGATGAAACGATAGCCATTGGTTTTGAGGCGCTGGGCGAGCGCAATCAGCGCGGCGCTGTCGGGCAATGAATGACTCATGGGCGGGCTCCTGTCACTCGCTCGGCCATGCTGCTGACAAACAGGCGAGTGGCATGTAGCCCGGCGGCCGACGCGTGCCTTGCCGGGGACATGCTTTCGATCAACGTAGACATCTTCTCGGACGCTGCTGCCGACTCGAGTTTCATGTGCAGCTCGCGCACATCCGGGTCAGCATCCGCCGACGCAGGCACGGCAAGAACCGGCGATGGCTGAGCGCCGCCTTGCAGATTGCGGAAACGGGATCGAAATGCTTCCGGCAGCCGCTTGCCGACAGGCTGCTGAGCGCTGCCATCCGACAGCCATTCGCCGGCGATCCAGTCGTGCACCAATTGCTTTTCGTAGCCATTGAACACGCCGAACATCGGTGCACCGACCCCTTCAAACAGTTTCCAGAAGCGGCTATTGAGAGGGTCTTCGTGACGCTTGATCCAGCCCCTGTTTTGCAGCACGGCGAGAAACTCCGGGATCTGGTCGGGTTCTGCGAGCCATTCGTTGACTGTCTTGCCGTCCAGACGGCAATAGTCGGAATGCATGTGCTGACCAAAGGTCCGCTTGCGCTCCAGCATGGCGATCACTTCCTGCTCCAGATCGAACGACTGGATGACCTGGGTAGAGCCCATGCCCAACTCGTTCAGTCGGTAGCCATTGGCGACACGGCGATAAAACTCGTCACGCTCCTGGCCCACAGGCAACAGCTCAAGAACGCTCTGCGCAGCCTTGCGTGCGTGGCCGGTGCTGGCGTTATCGATCGTCACATGCAACGTGAAGTAATAAGGGTCGATGCCCAGTTCATTCAGTTCGAACGATGTGATGAGCAAATGCAGCGGCAGCTGTTCATAGCCCAGGTTGTAACCAATCACCTCGGGAAGGTACTGCTCGCTCAGTTGCCCGAGCGACAGCTGAATGGCGCCTTGCAGGTAGGCGTCATCTGCCAGTGGGGCGCTGGTGTCGCAGTCCAGATCAGCCAGTAACTTGCGGTACAGGGAGACATGATTCTGCGCCTGTTCGCCGTCACCCAGTTCTTCCAGGTAAGTACGAATCAGGCCGTGAAAACGGTAGTCTGCCCAATGCGGCAGCAAGCCATACAGCCATGCGCCGTCAACCAGCTTGGTCGGCGCGACCTGCTGAATGAAATACATCGCTTGAGCCTTGGTCTTGAAAAATCGCCTGGGTTGTCCGGCGCGACGTTGTTCAAGATAGAGCGCATAGTGATCGGCTACGACCCCTACGTTCTGCTCCATCCAGTGTTCCAGCGTTTCAGGCTGAGCCGGAAGGTCGCAGTTTTCCCGCTCGGCCAGGGCCAGGCAGTGATTCAGAAACATGACCGCATCGTGTTGATATTCTGGAGCACGTTCACTCATCCATGATTGATAGACGGTTTTTGAACAGGCTTCTTCAACGACGGTTTTGACGACGGCATTGCCGTTCATCACTTGAAGAGACGTCATGAAAATCGTACCTCGGCAGTTGAAAATCACGATTGACGCGGTCACGCGGGACTTTCTGTTTTTCTATGCAGCGTAGATAAGTGAGTACCGTGATACGGGGAAATTCAGCGTATTTTGCCGAGGGCCGATAGGTGGCGAATGTGGTTATTCCATGAGCACGAATGCCTCACGGAAAAAATGTATTCTGGTTCTGTGTGCACATCAGGAACAGGCGATCATGGACAACTCACATGGCGTACAGAACCTTGTCTGGCAAACCAGCCAAGTGTCCTCGACAGACCGTGAGCAGCATTTGAAGCAAACCCCGAAAACAGTCTGGCTGACCGGATTCAGCGGCTCCGGAAAATCCACCATAGCGTTTGCGCTGGAGCGAGCGTTGATGGACCGTGGCAGGCTTGCGTACACCCTGGATGGCGACAACATACGTCAGGGTTTGTGCCGGGATCTGGGTTTTGCTGCGGCAGACCGTTCGGAGAACATCAGGCGCATCGCTGAAGTCGCCCGATTGATGAATGACGCAGGCCTGATCGTTGTCTCGTCGTTCATTTCGCCCTATGAGACCGACCGGGAAACCGCTCGCTCGATCATTGGCCACGAGCGCTTCATCGAAGTGTTTGTCAGCACACCGCTTGAAACCTGCATTCAGCGTGACCCCAAAGGGCTCTATCGCCGGGCGTTGGCAGGCGAGTTGAAAGACTTTACCGGCATCAGCGCCCCCTACGAACCGCCTGCTGGCGCCGCCCTGTGTCTTGATACCAGTCGATTAGCAATTGACGACTGTCTTAAGCAAGTTTTACGGCTGCTCAGCCTGAATACATAAGCTGGCTGCCTCACCTGCAGGGTTCAGTATCATCGATACATCGGCGTTTTGCTGCAAGCGGTCGGAAAGGCTGAACACAGGTTTTGGGCGTGGGTCAAAACGTTTATATCGTCGATAACGATGATGTATTCAGCCCACACAAGGATGATCGAAAATGAACAATTATTTTCGCATGAGCGCCATTGCCATCGTGCTTTCGCTAGGCTCTCAAGTGGTTACTGCTGCGCAGGACGCTGACGACTTTGTAAAAGATGCTTCTGCAGCAGGGATCGCAGAAGTTCTGGTCGGCAAGCTTGTACAGGATGAGCAGGGTGTGTCTGCCGACGTGAAGAAGTTTGCTCAGCAAATGGTCACAGACCACACGGCTGCTAACAATCAGCTGGCAACGATTGCCAAAAGCAAGAACCTTGAACTGTCCGAAGACCCCATACTCAGGGATAAAGCCGAGGCCGCCATTCTGGAAATGCACAAGACGTCGTTTGATCAAGCGTATGCCAATAATCAGGTCATTGCGCATGAGCAGGCGACCAAGCTGTACAAGGAAGAGGCCGATAACGGTGATGACCCCGAGCTCAAGGCGTTTGCCAAAGCCACGTTGCCAACACTTGAGCAGCATCTTGAACAGGCGAAAAAACTTGCAGCTGCGCATGGCGACGACGCTGCCAAAAAGTGATGTAACTGTAAAAACGTGATGGGATATTGCGCATGATGACATCTTCCTGGCGAGAGGTAACGTCATGCGGCTATTGATACGTTACTGAATGATATGACTTTCGGCGCTGTAAATATCTGAGCGTTCGTGAATGAATAGATCTTCTATAGTCATACGAGTCATGGTTATACCCTTTTCAGTAACCGAGTGACTTATCCACAGGCAAGGCTGGTGTCCAGCCTGCCCGGGGACTCGTCTTATAGACGGTGTGCCATTGATGTGATCAGCGTTCTGGCAGGCTGTTATCAAGCAAGGTTCCAACCCCGAAGACCTTTATAGCCATCACCACCTGAAGACCCCGACGTGCAAGCAGCGCCTGAGCCTCGAAAGCACGAAGCCCTTTTACAAACACCGCGTCGGTCAACGCAGTATCCAACTCGCCCTGAGACGGGAGAGGTTTACGGGAGCGAAGTTTTTTCATGATTCCGTTCTCCTGAACAAGACAGGCTTAAACCCGTTTCAAACATTTTTGCCCTGTACAAAACCAGAACCCAGATCCGCACCGGTAATAGGGTTGGCAGTCGGATCGGACTGGGTCCGCTCCTTCATCATTTCCAGCACGTCTGCATCCTTGGCATCCAGCTTGACGGAAGCCGTGCCATCGCCGCCATCGACAGCCGGTTGTGGCGATTCCACATACTCCCAGTTACCGCCCTGGTTCCACGGGCCGCGTACGTTGGGTTCACCGGACATGTTGAAGTACTTGTTGGTAAATTCCGGCATGCCCGGCAGTTTGCCCTGCGGAAAGTTGGGCTGGATGGCGTGCAGGGCTTTTTCGAAAGACAACTGATGCGCGATTTCACGTGTCATCAGAAAGCCCAGCGCCTCTTTCACCCCCGGGTCATCTGTCACGTTCATCAAACGCTCGTAAACAATCTTCGCTCTGGATTCCGCAGCGATGTTGGAGCGGAAGTCAGCTGTTGGCTCGCCAATGGTATCGATGTAAGCCGCCGTAAAAGGCACACCGGCAGAGTTGGTCAACGGCGCACCGGCCCCGTACAGCAGGCTGGTGATATGGGAGTCGTTGCCATTGCCGTTGATGGAGCGGTAAAGCTCGCCTTCTTCTTCGATGCCTTCAGCCAATTGACCTTTGGCGCCTTTGTTGAGCATGACAATAATCGAGCCGACTATTTCCAGGTGGCTCAACTCTTCGGTGGCGATGTCCATCAGCAGGTCTTTACGGCCTGGGTCTTCCTCGCTCAACCCTTGAGTGAAATAACGTCCGGCTGCTGCCAGCTCGCCTTGGGCACCGCCGAACTGTTCCAGCAGAAGATTGGCCAGTCCAGGGTTTGGTCTAGCTACCCGCACGGTATATTGAAGCCGCTTGTTATGAATAAACATGTCGTATCCTCAGGCGTGATCCTTTGGGAAGCGTCAACCCACCTGGATGGGTTTGATTCAACGCAGTCACTGGATATGAGAAGGCGGGCATGTATACGTTGCGTATAACTTTAGCGAACGGGATGAACGGCCTGAAAATCCGGGTTCAATAGAATTTTCTTATTCGCTGAATGTTTGAAAAACAACACACTATTAGTTCAGAGGCCCCGCAGGCAATGCTCAGAGCGTAAGCCGTCTGTGTTGGCGAAAAATTCAAAAAAGACGGGTTATAAACAAAGTCTATTAGTTGTCATAGCCTTGCGGCCATCCCTATCGGCATGAGTGAGGATGGCTATATGATATCGCTTACATGATGGCATTAATATTTTGAATTTTTCGAAAACCCTGCGATCTGTTTTGCGAGTCGACAAAGCAGGAGCAACACAATGGCTGATGAAAAACACTACCGTATCGATTACCTGCTGCATGGCAGTTACAAGACGTTCTATATAAGAGCGGTTGTCATGGACAATAAAGAAGCCTGGCACTGGGCGTCGGTGGATGCAGGATTCGGTGCGATCCCCAAGTACCGTTCCGACCCGGTACCAAAGCTGAGCAAGCCTCAAGCTGAAAAGCTCGGGTTGTCGAACGTGGAGTGGACGAGGGCTTGAAAGGCCCTCGTTCAAAACGCTATGACGCTCACCGTTGTGCGTCACGATGCCGCACAACGGTGTACGCGCTGAAAGATCTGTGGTCGACAGATCTGCCAGATGGACACCCATTTCCCTCCGTACTGAACTGAATCCACCTCATTTGGATCAGCGTTCACCGCAAGCTTCACTCCCCAGGCTCCGCCCCCGCGTCTTCCCGTAAACCCCCGCGACCTCAGGTTCTACGTAGCCCTGCCGATAGACCGGTATCAGATGATGGCCCTCATTGAACTTCCAGATGGGGCACAGCTCTGAGGTGATGTCACTATGCCTCTATCTGAATGGATGATTCCCTTCAAAGCGGCACCACTGACCTTGCACCTGCCGTGATGCAAAGAAATAAAGGAGCTTTTTCAGCCGGATCGGGCACCCTAATTAAAATAGAGACCACTATGAACATCCTTTCGCCTGGTATTTACCTTACCAATCGCCTGCGGTTCCCTGCCAAGTTTGCCGTTTTAGCCATCATTATCGTCATCCCGCTGATCGTTCTCGGTCTTCGGGTTTTCAACAGTCTGAATGCAAGCATAGACACCGTTGCCCAGGAACGTATCGGTCGTGAATACCTGCATGTCATGACACCCGTTCTGCGACTCTCCATGCTGCAGCGTGCAGCAACCAACCGTTTGCTCGCCGGTGATGCCTCCGCTGCCCAGGATCTGGCCAGCAACCGCAACCAGCTTGAAACAGCGCTTGGTAACCTCGCCGACATGGATGCCCGTCAAGGACGTCTGCTGGAGACCGAGAGTCGCGTGCAGCGTCTTCGCGAAGGTGCGCGCTCCCTGATGGAAAGTCTCAAGCCTGGTCTTTCGCAAGACGAGGCGTTTGCACAGTGGAATGAGCAACTGGCCCAGACACTCAACTTTATCTATTACGTCTCGGCTACCTCGGGCATGGTGCTCGACGAAGATTATGCGTCGCTGTTTCTGATCGACCTGAGCACCATTCGTATGCCCAGAGAAATCAACGTGGCTGGTCAGATCCGGGGTATCACAGCCGGTTTGAGTACCGGTCAGGGGCTAAGCGTACCGATGCGCGGCTCGCTTGAAAGCCTGTTGAAGATCGAACTGCAATTTCGCGCGGAGCTGGAGCAAAGCATTCGACTGCTCAAGCGTCGTGCTCCAGAGCTTGCTGCCCGCATTGGCGACCCTATCGCTTCGGCCACCTCGACGATGGACAGCTTTCGCAACGACCTGCACGCCTACGTTAAAGGTACAGAGTTCTCGGTGCAGCAGGGGCAGGCGCTGAGCGCGCGCGGTAACGCCGTGGTAGCCGGGCTTTATAAGGCCCAGGACGAAATCCAGAGTGCGCTTCAAGGTGAACTGGATACGCGTTACGACGCGCTCTTGCTGCAACGCGAAGTCGTGATTGCCATGTGCGTAATCATGGGCTTGCTGTTGCTCTATGCGTTCTTCAGCATCTACCGTGCCCTGCGCCTGACCATTGATGGTCTGCTGGGCGTCACCCGTCGCCTGGCCGACGGTGATCTGAGCGCCCGTGTACAGGTGAGCAGCAAGGACGAAGTGGCTGACATCGCCAACGGTCTGAACCTGATGGCCGAAGCATTCGCCAATTCCATTTCGCACATGGACCGCACGTCATACGAACTGTCTGACGTAGCTGCCCGACTGGGCACCTCCATCGGTCTGGCCAAGCAGTCGATGAACGCGCAACAGGCTGAAACCGAGCAAGTGGCGACGGCCATCAACGAGATGACCACAAGCGTGGCCGATGTAGCGCAGAACACCGAAGGTGCTGCGCTGGCTGCTGATGAAGCCAACACTGCCTCGCGTAACGGGCTGCGCATCATGCATCAGGCCCACTCGACCATTCAGGCTCTGGCTGAAGAAGTGGAAGTCAGCGCCCAGAAAGTCCAGGCGCTGGCCCTGCACAGTCAGTCGATTGGTGGGGTTATTCAGGTCATCAGTACGATTGCCGATCAGACCAACTTGCTGGCCCTGAATGCTGCCATCGAAGCGGCTCGGGCTGGCGAGCAGGGTCGCGGGTTTGCTGTGGTGGCTGATGAAGTCCGCACGCTGGCTTCGCGAACTCAGGCGTCGACCGAGGAAATCCGCAACATCATCCAGCAACTGCAAAGTGCCACCGATGCTGCCGTGCAGCAGATGCAGGCCGGCCAGCAAAAGGCTCAAGCGTGCATCAGTGCCGCCAGCGATGCCTCTGGCAGCCTGTCGAGCATTAGCCAGGGTGTCGAGCGTATCGTCGAGATGAACACTCAGATCGCCAGCGCGGCGGTGCAGCAGCATGCGGTTTCCGAAGACATCAACCGTAATGTCATGGAGATTCGCAACAGCTCCGGCACCTTGATGCTGGGTATCGACAACAATGCAGTCACTGCCGAAGAACTGGCGCGAGTTGCTAGCGACATGCGCAATGTCGTGGCGCGTTTCAAGCTGGTTGCCTGACCGGATCGGGGGCTTTCAGCCCCCCGATTCTCCTCTCGAATCGGCGTTCTAACGCTGATTGCCTTTTTTCGATCAAGTTTTGCTCTTCTGCGGCCGATAGCTCTGGCGCGCGGGTTTGCTGTCCATAAAAACAAATCTTCAGCTCTTTCGTCGCGCACAAAAAGCATTTTCAGGAGATTTTATGAACAGCAGCTTTGCGAATATCAGCGTCAACATGAAGTTGGCATTGGGCTTTGGGACGGTTCTTTTTTTCACTGCCATTCTCGCCTTGGTCGGCTGGACCAGCCTCGATAAACTCATCAATCGCACCGACAGAATCGGCGATATCACTGAGTTGAGTGACAACCTGACCAATCTGCGCGTCGCGCGCCTGCAATATATGCTGACTGACGGCGATGAAACCGCCGCACAAAACATGCAGAGCAAGCTGGATGTCTTCAAGGCGCAGCAGCAATCACTGCTCATCAGCTTCAACAACCCGCTCAACCTCAAGCCTCTACGTGAACTGGCCGACGTCACTCGCGACTACGAGGCATCGTTGAACAGCATGCGCGCTGCGTTTCAGGCCGGCGCCAAAGTGCGTAATGACATGACCGCCAACGCCATGGTTGCCATGCGCGCTGTCGACTCGTTGAACGATGCCGTCATGCAGATCGATCCTGCGGACCCGGCGCGTTTCGATCAGGTCCAACTGGCGACTACCGCCAGGCAAGACCTGATTCTGGTTCGCTATGAAGTACGTGGTTATACCGGCAACCCCAATGACAAGACCGAGAAAGCAGCTTTTCAGCAACTGGATACGGCGATCAGTCATCTGGACAGGCTCAAAACCGCTTTTGGCGCTGCCAACCGCGAACAGATTGCTCAGTTTGAAAGCGCTCTTCGCAGCTACCGCAGCTCGGTCGACGCTTTCAAGGCCACTACTCAGACTGCTGCGAGCGTGCGCAAGGACCTGACATCCCAAGGGGCTGCCATCGTCAAACTGGGCGAAGAGCTGTATGGCATTCAGATGCAGATGGGCAAGGATGACACTGCTCAGGCGCGTAATCTGCAGATCGGTTGCGTGCTGTTGGTCATGTTGCTGGGCATTCTTGCGGCCATCGTCATTACCCGGCAGATCACCCGGCCGCTGCGCGACACGCTGGCGATTGTCGAGCGCATCGCTGCTGGCGACCTGACTCATACCGAAGCCGTCACCCGACGTGACGAACTGGGCGTGTTGCAGCAGGGCATCCAGCGCATGGGCACCACCCTGCGCGAGCTGATTTCCGGTATTCGTGACGGCGTCACGCAGATTGCCAGCGCTGCCGAAGAGCTGTCGGCGGTTACCGAGCAGACCAGCGCCGGGGTCAACAGCCAGAAGGTCGAGACCGATCAGGTGGCGACAGCCATGCATGAAATGTCGGCCACCGTGCACGAAGTGGCACGCAATGCCGAGCAGGCGTCCGTTGCTGCCTCCGATGCCGACAAGCAGGCCCGTGAGGGTGACAAGGTCGTCGGCGAAGCCATCCAGCAGATCGAGCGACTGGCCGCCGAGGTGGTTCGCTCATCCGATGCAATGAATGTGCTGGAGCAGGAAAGCGACAAGATCGGCAAGGTTATGGACGTAATCAAGGCGGTTGCCGAGCAGACCAACCTGCTGGCACTCAACGCAGCTATCGAGGCCGCGCGTGCCGGGGAAGCCGGTCGCGGTTTTGCCGTTGTGGCCGACGAAGTTCGCGGCCTGGCGCAACGGACCCAGCAGTCCACCGAGGAGATCGAAGGGTTGGTGGCGGCGTTGCAGAATGGCACGCGTCAGGTGTCGGGCATCATGCTCGGCAGCCGCACGCTGACAGACAGCAGTGTCGAGTTGACGCGCAGGGCCGGTACGTCACTGGAAAGCATCACCCGGACCGTGTCGAACATCCAGGCGATGAACCAGCAGATCGCAGCCGCCGCCGAGCAACAAAGCTCGGTGGCCGACGAGATCAGCCGCAGCATCGTCAACGTTCGCGACGTGTCCGAGCAGACCGCTGAAGCCAGCGAAGAAACCGCAGCCTCCAGCGTCGAGCTGGCGCGTCTGGGAGGCCAGTTGCAAACGATGGTCAGCCACTTCCGCGTCTGAGCCAGCGGACTTTTATGCCCTTGCGGTGCGGGGCGCGGGAGGTGTTCTTTCGGACACCTGTCGTTTCCTGCGCTCCAGCGCAGAAGTGANGCAGAGCGTCGCACGATAGCTTAGATTATCGTTCCTCACGCTCCAGCGTAGGAATGCCGTGGGTGACGCTCCGCGTCACAGATCTGCGCTGCGCCGCTGAATCGAGATCGGACGCAGAGCGTCGCACGATAGTTGAGCTTATCGTTCCTCACGCTCCAGCGTGGGAATGCCGTGGGTGACGCTCTGCGTCACAAATCTACGCTGCGCCGATTGTTCAAGATCGGGCGCAGAACATTCAGAACTGCCTACCTGTTAGTCCTGTAAATATACGATGGTATATATCGCTCATACTCACAGATAAACATGACCTACTTTTGCAGGTTTTAACAGTTGTTCAAAACTCGATAAGCTTTACTCACTGTCCGGCAACTATTAATTCACGGCCTTTCTCTGTTATCGCCGACCGCCTGTTTGCTTATAACGCTGGCGGGTACGCGCCTGCACAGCCGATTCGAGGTGAACAATGCATTCAATATTTGAATTCGGTAAAAGCCTGCGCACGCCCCGTTTTGTAAAACCCGGTGCGCGCACTCCTTATTGGGCCGATGGTATTTGCCTGGTCATCATTGCCGTGTTTATTGCGCTGGTGCTGTATGGCGTGGGCCAGATGATGCAGCCACTTGCCGCGCTGAACTCAAGCCCGATGAGCCTCGACCCTGCGCGCCTGCCCGAATATGCATTGCGTACCACGCTGCGCATGTTCATTGCGCTGGCGGCTTCGCTGGTCTTCACGTTTGTCGTGGCCACGCTGGCGGCCAAAAGCCGTAAGGCCGAGCAAGTGATTATCCCGGCGCTGGATATTCTTCAGTCGGTTCCGGTACTGGGGTTTCTGACGTTCACAGTGACCTTCTTTATGGGCCTGTTCCCCGGTCGGCAAATGGGGGTCGAATGCGCAGCGATTTTTGCCATCTTCACCAGCCAGGCATGGAATCTCGCATTCAGTTTCTATCAGTCACTGCGTACCGTGCCGAGCGACCTGAATGAAGTCACCCGGCAGTTCGGACTGTCTCCACTGCTGCGTTTCACCCGCCTGGAGCTGCCGTTCGCCGTACCGGGGCTGGTGTGGAACATGATGATGTCGATGTCCGGTGGCTGGTTTTTTGTGGTCGCCTGCGAGGCCATTTCGGTTGGTGACACCACGGTCAATCTGCCCGGCATCGGTTCGTGGCTGGCGCTGGCCATCGAGCAGAAAAACCTCGCTGCGATTGCCTGGGCGGTGGGCGCAATGGCGCTGGTGATCCTGGCCTATGACCAATTGTTGTTCAGGCCGATCGTGGCATGGGCGGACAAGTTTCGCTTCGAACAAACCGCGTCGTCAAAGCGTCCGCGTTCCTGGATGTACAGCCTGCTGGGCCGCTCGCGGGTGGCACCGATGCTGGGCTCGATCCTCGCTGCGCCGTGCAAATGCCTGATGCTGATCGACTGGCGTGTGGTATCCCGGCTGTGGAGCGTAAAGCTCACGCCTGGCGTTGTCCGGTTGCTCGACTATCTGTGGCTGGCCCTGGTGATGGCCGCTTGCCTGACCGGCAGTGTTTACCTGTTCAGGTTCATCGAGACGTCGCTGGGCATGAGCGACCTGGTCACCGCGTTTGGACTGGGGCTGGCAACAATGGTGCGGGTGATCGTCCTGATCGTCATCGCCAGCCTGATCTGGGTGCCTGTTGGTGTATGGATCGGCTTGCGTCCGGTCTGGGCTGAACGCTTGCAGCCGATAGCGCAGTTCATGGCGGCTTTTCCAGCCAACGTACTGTTCCCTTTTGCAGTGATTGCGATTGTCGGTCTGCACCTGAACCCGGACATCTGGCTTTCGCCGCTGATGGTGCTCGGCACCCAGTGGTACATCCTGTTCAACGTGATCGCGGGGGCCAGCGCCTTGCCGACCGACCTGCGCGAAGCGGCCACGATATTCAACATGCGCGGCTGGCAGTGGTGGCGGCGTGTGGCCTTGCCGGGGGTGTTCCCCTACTACGTCACCGGGGCGCTGACCGCATCGGGTGGGTCGTGGAACGCCAGCATCGTCGCTGAGGCGGTGTCCTGGGGTGATCAGCATCTGGAGGCTGCAGGGCTGGGTTCTTACATCGCCAACGCGACCCAGGCGGGAGACTTTCCACGCGTTGCGTTGGGCATTGTTGTCATGTCGGTCTTCGTGATCGCGTTCAANAGGCGGGAGACTTTCCACGCGTTGCGTTGGGCATTGTTGTCCTGTCGGTCTTCGTGATCGCGTTCACNTCAACCGGTTGCTGTGGCGTCCGCTGTACGGGTTTGCCGAGCGACGTCTGAGTCTTGTGTGATCTTGATTGAGGAGGGCGCCATCATGATGGCTGTCGAAACGCGCTGCCTGGTAGATGTTCAGAAAGTCCGACATGTGTACGGCAAAGGCAGCAAAGAGCGCCTGGTGCTGGATGACGTGACACTGACGCTCAATGAGAACGAAATTGTGGGCCTGCTGGGCCGCTCCGGCTCGGGCAAGTCCACCCTGTTGCGCTCCATCGCAGGGTTGGTGGTGCCCACCGAAGGCGAAGTGAATTTTCCTCGTCGCGTGCAGGGGCGGGCGATGTCGGTAGGCATGGTTTTTCAGAGCTTTGCCCTGTTCCCGTGGCTGACCGTGCTGGAAAATGTCGAAGTCGGGCTTGAAGCGCAACGTGTGCCACCCGCCGTGCGTCGCAAGCGCGCGTTGGCAGCCATCGACCTGATCGGTCTGGACGGCTTTGAAAGCGCTTATCCCAAAGAGCTTTCCGGCGGCATGCGCCAGCGCGTGGGCATGGCACGTGCGCTGGTCATCGACCCTGATGTACTGCTGATGGACGAGCCGTTTTCCGCGCTCGATGTGCTGACGGCCGAAACCCTGCGCACCGACTTGCTGGATATGTGGAGCGAAGGGCGCATGCCCATCAAGTCGATCCTGATGGTGACGCACAACATTGCCGAAGCCGTGCTGATGTGCGATCGCATTCTGCTGTTCTCCTCCAATCCGGGTCGGGTGATCAGCGAGATCAAGGTCGATCTGCCTCAGCCGCGCAATCGCCAGGACCCGATCTTCCGGGCACTGGTGGAAGAAATCTACGTGCTGATGACCCAGGACAACGATGCAGGCGAAATACGTCAGGGCGTGTTTCCGGGCACCGGGCTGGGCATGGTTTTGCCGCAGGTGTCCACCAATGCGCTGGCAGGGCTGATCGAAGCCATTCATGCGCCGCCCTACAGCCTCAAAGCGGACCTGCCGGAACTGGCCAGCGCGCTGCACTACAACGCCGACGAGCTGTTCCCGATTGCCGAGGTCCTGCAACTGCTGCGTTTTGCAGAACTCAAGGGCGGTGATATTCGCTTGCTGCCTGCCGCAAATCGCTATGCGCTGGCGGATGTCGACGAGCGCAAGCAACTGTTTGCCCAGCACCTGCTGAGCTTCGTGCCGCTGGTCGCGCACATTCGGCGGGTGCTGGATGATCGCCCCACGCACACGGCACCGGCGCGGCGTTTTCGCGATCAACTGGAAGACTTCATGTCGGAAAGCGATGCCATGCAGACCCTGAATGTCGTTACGCAATGGGGGCGCTACGCCGAACTGTTCGCTTATGATGAGCTGGCCGATCAGTTCAGTCTGGATAACCCGTCCTGAGGTTTGTACGACATACTCGGCAGGCCTTTTGAAGAGCGAGATGGTGCAGATGCACGAGCCAGAATCCTGTAGCACGACCGCGATGGCCGTCAGGTGGGTCGCCTTGCTGGCGCTGGCGCTGGTCATCGCGATTGCCGATACCCTGACCGATCTGGAGATCGCCGTGGGGGTGTTCCAGATCGCGGTGGTGCTGCTGGCGGTCAGGCTTTTGCCGGTCAGGGGCGTGATCGTCGTGGCGGCGGTGTGCATGCTGCTGACGGTGGTCAGTTACGAAATGACCACCTCCAGAGGCAGCGAGGCGTCCGGGCTGATCAATTGCGTCATCAGCCTGGCCGCCATCGCTATGACCACCTGGCTGGCGCTGCGTATGGCGCGGGCCATCCGCACGGTTCATGAAGCGCGCTCGCAGCTGGCGCACATCGCACGGGTCAATCAGTTGGGTGAGCTTGCTGCGTCCATTGCCCATGAGGTGAATCAGCCGCTGTCGGCGATTGTCATCAGCGGTAACGCCTGTCAGCGCTGGCTGGCCACCGAGCCGGTCAATCTGGAAAAGGCCCGTCAGGCAGTCGAGCGCATGATCGGTGATGCCAATCGCGCCGGAGATATCATCGTGCGAGTGCGGGCCCTGGCGAAGCGCTCGTCGACGCACAAAGAGTGGATAAGTGTGGCGGACACGGTGGCCGAGATCGTTGCGCTGGCGCACAGCGAGATAGACGGGCAGGGCGTCACACTGTCGGTTGACGTGCCGGAGGGAATGCCACCGCTGCTGGCTGACCGTGTGCAGATCCAGCAAGTGCTGCTGAACCTGATGCTCAACGGCATGGACGCGATGAGGAAAGTCGAACCGGAGCAGGCGCAACTGGACGTGCGGGCCGAGTGGCGCGGAGGCGGGGAAATCGAGTTCACTGTCAGCGACAGCGGTGTAGGGATTCAGCCGGAAGCAGCCGATCGGCTTTTCGACGCTTTCTACACCACCAAAGAGGAAGGCATGGGAATTGGGCTGGCGATCAGTCGGTCTATCATCGAAGCGCATGGCGGACGAATCTGGGTGACGCCCAACCCGTCAATTGGGGCCACGTTTCATTTCACTCTGCCCACTGGAAAAATGGAAACCTGATGAACACAGCCGCTACTGCACCGCAGGCCGAAGAGCCGGTCATCTTTGTCATCGATGACGACCTCTCGGTGCGTTCTTCGCTGGAAGACCTGCTGGCTTCAGTTGGCTTGCGCAGCATGTTGTTCGGCTCGACCCGCGAGTTTCTGGACACCCCTCGTCCTGATGCGCCGGGCTGCCTGATTCTGGACATTCGCATGCCCGGCATGAGTGGCCTGGATTTTCAGGAGCACATGGCCAGGTCGGGGATTTTTCTGCCGGTCATTTTCATCACCGGGCATGGCGATATTCCCATGTCCGTGCGGGCGATGAAGGCCGGTGCGGTGGAGTTTCTGACCAAACCCTTCCGTGACCAGGACTTGCTGGATGCGCTCCAGCAAGGGCTTGAGCGAGACCGCAGCCGTCGCCGCAACTCAGCCGTGGAAGCCGAGTTGCAGCGCCGTCACGCCAGCCTGAATCATGGCGAACAGCAGGTGATGGAACTGGTCGTCAGTGGCTTGCTCAACAAACAGATTGCAGCCCGCCTGAACGTGAGTGAAATCACCGTCAAGGTCCGGCGTGGCTCGGTCATGCGCAAGATGGAAGCCGACTCGCTGGCTGACCTGGTCAAGTTTGCCGAGCGGCTCAAAGAGCTCCGTTGATTAACCCACGCCCGCACACTTATCGTTCCTTGCGCTCCAACGTGTGACCGCCTTGCGTGAGGCTCCGCGTCACAACTCTGCGCCGCGCTGCGTGCTCGACTCATTCACCAGTTGTGGCAATACGTAGTTGCGCACCACGTACAACGAACCCTCTGCGCTCAAGTGTCCCGAGTCGATCTGCAGCAATGAGCGGCTGTTTTCCAGGCGTACCCGACAGGCATCGGCGATGCACAGCTTGTCGATCAGCGACACAAACTGGATGCCTGCCGATACAGCCAGCGCGCGGGTTGCCTGATCCACCCGCATGACGCTTTGATCCAGCGCCGGATCGCGGATATACGACTCGCTCAGCCCCCAATGACGGTTGACGATGACACTGGGCAGCGATGGGCTCCACGACGGCATCGGACCGATCAGCACTATATGTTTCACGCCAAAGCCCTTGAGGCGGGTCGCAATCCGCTTCCAGTCGGTCTTGTCGTGGCCATCCTTCTGCGCGATGACCACGATGTCCGGACGCAGCCTCTCGATGCTCTGCAGGGCAGTCCTGTTGGAGTAGTCGCAGGCCTTGCTGGTCGCTGACGTGCGTCCCTCGTGGTCATTCAGGTCGGGAACGCAACTGGCCGAGGCCACCTGATAGAAGGGGGTCGTGCGTGTCAGCAAGGTACGCAGCCCGAGTGACAACGCCTGGGCGTGAGAATCGCCCCACAAGAACACTCCGCCCGGCCCCTGTTTGCGCGTGCAGGCCTCGTCGATGCCCGACTGGCCACGCTGGGTCAGGGCGGAAAAGGCGTCACATTTCAGCCAGTAGGGCTCGTACAGGTTGTGCTGTCGATCGACGTATTCCTGGATGAAATGCGCCTTGTCCGAAACACTGATCGGGCGAAGTGGCGATACCACGCCCCGCGTCGCACCCACCAGCGCCCCGGCCGCGAACACCAGAACGACCAGTGCGGCGGGCATGGCAAATTTCCGGCGCTGGTCAGGTTGATGTGGGCTGGCGGGCCGCTCGATCAACCGCCATGAGATCAGCCCGAGTGCCAGGGCCACGCCGATGCCCAATAGCACCGTGCGGGTGTCGCCCAGCAAACCGGTGTAGTTCATCCACACCACCACCGGCCAGTGCCATAGGTACAACGAGTACGACAGTTTGCCTGCCCATTGAAACAGCGGGTTGCAGGTCAGCAGCGAATCATTGCGGGCCGCCGCGATCACCGCGAAAGTCCCCAGCACTGGCATCAGCACCAGATACCCTGGCCACATATCCTGCACGGACAGCAGACAGAAACCGGCAACGATCAGCGCCAGTCCGACCTGTTCCAGAACTCGCTGCTGCAGGGGCCTGAGTTGCAGCGGGAACAGGCAGGCCACGCCACCCGCGAGCAACTCCCAGGCACGGGTCGGCAGCAGGTAAAACGCGGCTTCTGGCCATCGGGACGAGGCAAACACACACACCACAAAGCCCGCCAGACTTGCGCCCAGCACCCACCAGCGCAGATTGTGCAGCGCGACAAAGCGACTGAGGAGCAACAGTGCAATCGGGTACAGCAGGTAAAACTGCCACTCCACCGACAGCGACCAGGTGTGCAGCAGCCATTTCTCATGAGCACTGGCGGTGAAATAACCGGCCTCGCGCCAGTAGACAACGTTGGAAACGAATCCCAGGCTGCTGGCCACATGAGTGCCCAACGCGCTGTAGTCCAGCGGCAGCAACGAGAACCAGCCCAGCAGCAGCAAGGCAAGACACAGCACCGCGAGGGCCGGGACGATGCGTCTGGCCCGTGACGTGTAGAACGTTGCCAGCCTGAATTTGCCGCTCCTCAAGCCGCGCAGGATGATCCCGGTAATCAGATACCCCGAGATCACGAAAAACACGTCCACCCCTGCGAAACCGCCAGGCAGCCAGGCGGGTTGAAAGTGAAAGAGCAGCACCGCAGCCACCGCGATGGCGCGCAGCCCATTGATGTCTTTTCTGAAGTCCATTTGAGAAAGCCATCCGGTGGATGATCGTGAGGGAGAGTGGCGCTGTGCAGCGCAGCGGCCGGGAAGTTATCTGGCGGCCCGTCAGTGGGCAGTGGAGGGCAGCCTGAGCGCATGGCTTGCAGCGGATTGTCTGCTGGCAATCACATGACCAATGGCCACGCCTATAAACAGATTGGCGACGGCGACCTCGAACATGTCGGTGGTCCAGCTGATCAGGCACCAGCAGAAACTGATCGCCAGCAGCATGTGGCCGATGCGGGTCTGATCATCGATCAGTCGGAACAACAGCGGAATCTGTAGCGCGTACAGCAACAGCCCCAGCACGCCCAGCATCGCCCACAGATACAGCGCCGAGCTGTCCATACCGAGAAATACGCCGGCACCTTCGACCGGAAACAGCCCCATTGTGCTGCCGACCATGCCGAAGCCCGCGCCGCTGATCATCCAGCCTTCGCGGCTCATGGCATTTATCAGGTTGGGCCAGGTATTGATCATCCGGTCATACAGCGAGGCCAGAGAGCCGCCGCTACTCACCGCATAGGCATCAGGGCTCACAATCAGCCCCAGAGTCGGTAGCAGCAGGCCGATGCCTACCACCACGCTGCAAAGCGTCCGGCAGGTCCAGCTCATTCGCCGCAGCAACAGCAGAATAAGGGTCAGGGCAAATGCCGCGGCTGGCGCTTTACTGGTGGTCAGCACGATGGCGTAAAGCGCCACGGCACTGAGCAGGATCATCATCAGGCGTGAGCGCACGAAAATGATCAGGTACAGCGTGTAGAAGGCGATCATGATCGACAGCACGTTGGACACTCTGGCGAAACCGGCAATGCGGTCTACCTCGTCCGCGCTCCATGTGGTGTTGGCGCTCAGTTCGGTTTCACCGACGCTGTAGCTGTAGCCCTTCCAGGGCACCGAGGTGTACTTGTCCAGAGCAATACCCAGCAGTGAGGCCAGCAGGCAAAAGCCGATGGCGCGGTACAACAGCGTGCGGCGGTAGAGCAGGTGCTTGCTGCACACCAGGCCGAACGCCAGCGGGCTCAGGGCGAACAGACTGAACGCCAGGTTGTGGACGCTGGCGCGATGCAGCATGGCCAGCAGCCCTGAAATCAGCCACACCATCATGAATGCCCAGAACAACCGTCCCGCCTTGAAGGTGCACAGCTCAAGCACAAACAACAGGATGCAGGCAGCTTTGGGCAGATAGAGCAGCGGGCTGATGCCTGCCTGATCGAAGTAGAAGCGCAAGGCTCCAGAGAAGGTCTCGACCAGAATCAGGCTGATGGCGACCCACACTACCACCGTGGATTTATCAAAGGACATCACCGACGACCTGGCGTCGGCGCTGTTCGCAGTAGTCAACGCCATGCTGGCTGCCTTCTGGATATGCGTCAGGGGAATTGCGCGGACAAAGCTACCGCCCGACGATCACGGGCATGTGTCGACACAGGAAGGCTCTGGGAGATGAAAGGTCTGGAGCGAACGCTCGCAACGGCGTGACAACACGTATATCAGTCGCAGTTCGGGCAACTGTCAATTAATTAGTCAGGATTAAGGGTTAACCCAGCAGAATCTGCGCGGCCCGCCCGCTCAAGACCGGACGCGGAGCGTCGCACGATAGTTGAGCTCATCGTTCCTCACGCTCCAGCGTGGGAAAGCAGTGCGTGACGCTCCGCGTCACAATTCTGCGCCGCACTGCACATTCAGGATCGGACGCAGAGCGTCCAGAAAGGCATGCGACGCAGAGCGTCGCACGATAGTTGAGGTCATTGTTGCGCGCTAAAGCGTCGGAACGCAGTGCGCATCAAGGGTACTTGCGTCTGTCCGGTGCTGGCGGGAAGTACTGGTACATCCACGTTTCGCTCAGCGTCCGGTCGGCGGTGCGGATGAACATGCGCATTTCAACCGGCTCGACCGAGTCGCTGTCCGGTACCCAGTCGAAGGTGACGCGGTAGCCCTTGATGTCCGGCAGCACGAGGATGTTGAAGTCCTGCACCTTGCCATGCGTGACCGTGACGATGGGCTCGATCCCGGTGCCTTCCGGCAAGCGATCCAGGCCGCCGCCGTTGAAATCCACAGCAAAGCGGCGCGCCCAGGTTTTCGGGTAATGCTCGCCCGGTGCCCAGCCTTCGAGGAAGCCGCCCATGCCTGAACGAGTGGCGTGGACCTGCGCCAGTGGCGTGCTCACAGGTGGCAGCGGGCTCCAGAACAACTTGTAGCCATAATTCATCGAATCGCCGGCCTTGACCGGCGTTTTCGGTGTCCAGAACACCACGATGTTGTCCATCGTCTCGCCCGTGGTCGGCAGCTCCAGCAGGCTGACCTCGCCTTCGCCCCACGCGGTGACCGGCTCGACCCACAGGCTCGGACGGCGGCTGTACCAGACTACGGTGTCCTGATAGCTGGAAAACTCGTGATCGCTCTGCACCAGCCCGAAACCTTTCGGGTCGGTGTCGGCGAATGCGCTGAACTGCGGTTTGGCCGGGTTGTTCAGCGGACGGCAGATCCACTCACCGTTTCCGCGCCACATCGACAGGCGATCCGAATCGTGAATTTGCGGGTGGATGGTGTCGCACATGCGGCGCTCGTGAGTGCCGCAACTGAACATGCTGGTCATCGGCGAAATGCCCAGTTGCTGGATATCGGTACGGGCATTGATGTGCGCGTCGATTTCCATGACCACCTGGCCAGCCTGACAGTCGATGTCGAAGCGGTAGGCGCCGGTTGCACTGGGCGAGTCGAGCAGTGCGTAAACCACAAAGCGTGTGGCGTTCTTGTCTGGCGTTTCAAACCAGAACTTGGTGAAGTCGGGGAATTCTTCCTGACGCTTGGCGTAACTGTCGATGGCCAGGCCGCGGGCCGACAAACCGTATTGCTTGTTGCTGTCCACGGCCCGGAAATAGCTGGCACCGAGGAACGAAACAACGTCGTTGATGGCGATTTCCGGCGCCTTGAACAACTTGAAGCCGGCAAAGCCCAGATCGCCCTTGACCAGATTCTTGTCGATGCCGCTGCTTTCGTAGTTGAACAGGTCATGGCGGAAATGCACTTCACGCGCCTGCTTGCTCTGCGGGTCGACGCTGTACATGCGCACCGGCGTCTTGAAACCCATGCCGACGTGGAAGAAATGCACGTCGAGCTGACCGTGGACGTCTTTCCACAGTGAGTGGTTCGGGTCGTAGCGAATGGCATTGAATTGCAGCGGCGTCATATTTGCCAGGACGGGTGGCAGCACTTGCTTGTTGCTCACATAGCCTTTGCCTGCGAGCTTCTTGGCATGGGCTTGCAGCTCTGCAAAATCGAAGTGTTCGATCTCGCCATCGGCTGCGGCGGCCAGTGCTCGCGCAGCATAAAGCCCTGAGGCCGACACGCTGCCGTAAGCGGCCAACGCCATGGACGCTTTCAGGAGATTTCTGCGATTCATAAGGGTGAAGCCTCTGAGTAATTCTGTGCGTCCTGCACAAAAAATGGCGCGCCAACGACTCCTTGCCGAACGCAAACTACCCACAACAGATAACAAAGACGAGATCCCGTTCGGAAATCAGTCAAAAAAAATCACCGATCGTGCTCAATGGAAGCGGCATCCAGATGGCAGGAATGGGCGTTTTTCAGGCCTGTTGTGGTGGGTTGAATGTGCTCGGCACCGCTTGGCGCAAGGCTTGCGAGCAAGGTGAGTACGCAGCGCCGGTCAGGGCGATAGGGCGCGTTGGCGCAGAGAGCTTGAATCTGCGCGCAATATTCAGCAACCATTTTGCCGGGTCGCGGACTGAGCAAATGTCAGTCTGCCGCAGGCAGAGCGTCCAGTACCGCATGCCGACGCGGAGCATAGGCACGATATCCAGCCCGATTATTTACCGCTATATCGCATTCGTTCAGGCAATAGTCCTGACGAAAGTTTCACTCTGCGTGTTATATCGTAACGCTATGATGCAGCTGCATTAATGGATGCCGATACACGGCTCTCCACAGGGCAATAATCAGCGGGTGCCGGGGTAGTGATGCGGGTTGATTTGGGTGAGCACGATGGCCTCGAAGGCCTGCCGCGTTTTCAAATGGCGGTGCAGCAGGTTCGGCGTCTCGGGCGACTGATGTATGTGAGTGGTGGGGTGGGCGCGTTCGGGCTGCTGCTGGCGCTGTCCATCGATCTGTTTTCCCCTGGTTCATTGTGGATGGCCGTGCTGGGCAACGCATCGGCGGCGCTGATACTGCTCGCCGCAGGCTTGCAGTCGGCCAGGCATGTCGCGATGTGGCGTGCCCGCGCGTTGGCTGCACCTGTTGCCGCAGACTCTCCCGCAACAGCGCAAGCGCTCGATGAAACCGGTTGGTATGAGCGCCTGCTTACCCGGCTGAGCGATTCGGGCGAGTCGCTGGTTCGGCACATCGGCAGCTCGACCCTGTGGCTTGCCGGGTGGGCAGTGCTGGCGTTGATCGTCATCCGCGCCTTCTGGAACCTGACGTTGTCCGGTTCCGACCTTTCCACTTCAGGCAGTCTGGCGGGCAGCATCCTGTTGCTGTTGGCGTTCGGGCTCTTGGTCATCGAACGGCAATTGAGCAGCGAGCCCGAAGGCCAGTCGCCAGAGGCCGGGGCGCTGGCGCAGCTGGTGCGCATGACGCTTATCGTTCTGTTGGTCGGCGCGTTGTGCCTGTTCTTCTCCAGCGCTGATCGCGTCTGGCCTGCACGGCTGGCTGTGTTGATCGGCCTGCTGCCATTGGGTGTGGCGCTTGAATTTCTGTTGCGGGCTGTGTTGTCGGTGTTCAGCCCGCGCACTCCGCGTCTCGAACCGCGCCTGCTGGCCGCCAGTTTCATCGCTGACCTGTTGCGTTGGCCGCCGCGCCCTTTGCTCGCCTTGCAGCATGAGCTGCACAACCGCTTTGGCATTGACCTGCGCCAGATCTGGGCCTTTACCTACATGCGCCGCGCCTTTTTGCCGGTGCTGGCGGTGGTTGCAGCGCTGGGCTGGGCGCTGAGCGGCGTGCATGAAATTCCGATGCAGGGGCGAGGCATTTATGAGCGGTTCGGCAAGCCGGTCGAAGTCTTCGGACCGGGTCTGCATGTGGGTTTGCCTTGGCCGTTCGGCCGGGTCCTGGCGGTTGAAAACGGCGTGGTACATGAGCTGGCGACCAGTGTTTCTGCGGCCGACGCGTCCGAGCAGACGCTGGACCCGGCCGAAGGGCCGCCGCCGGGCAGTGCCAACCGACTGTGGGATGCCAGCCATATCAACGAAAAATCCCAGGTCATTGCCAGCAGTGCCGGCGACAAGCAGAGCTTTCAGATCGTCAATATGGATGTGCGGTTCGTCTACCGCATCGGCCTGACAGATGCCGCGGCGATGGCCTCGACCTATAACAGCGCCGATATTCCTTCTCTGATCCGCAGCACGGCCAGCCGCGTGCTGGTGCATGACTTTGCCTCGCGCACGCTGGACGAACTGCTCGGCGAACAGCGCAGCGGGCTGGCCGATGACATCGGCAAAGCCGTGCAGGCTGACTTGCAGCGACTGGACAGCGGCGTTGAACTGCTCGCCACGGTGGTCGAAGCCATCCACCCGCCAGCGGGTGCTGCCAATGCCTATCATGCTGTGCAGGCTGCGCAGATCGGCGCACAGGCGCTGATCTCCCGCGAACGCGGCGCGGCCAGTGACAAGGCCAACCAGGCGCAGCTCAATGCCAGCGTTGCCCGAGATCAGGCCAGCGCTGCAGCCCGTGAAGTTCTGGCCACAGCGCAAGGCGCGGACCTGCGCTTCAGTGCCGAGCGCCAGGCCTACGCCAAGGCAGGGCAGGCGTTTTTGCTGGAACAGTACCTGGCGCAACTGACCGAAGGCCTGGGCAATGCCAAGCTGCTGATACTCGACCACCGTCTGGGCGGCGACAACGCGCCGACCATCGACCTGCGTACCTTCACCCCACCGGCAGACCCAACGGCGCCGCGTAAAGCCGTTCAGTAAGGAGTCGTCCCTTGAGTCTGTTTCATCATCATCACGATCACGCCGACCACGATAGCCATGACAGTCACGGTCATGGCGGCCACGGCCATCATCACCATCATCATGGCGCGACCGGTCCGGCAGCGTTCCCCTGGCGACGGGCAAGCCTGGCGGCGGTGCTGATCGCCTTCGCGATTGCGGCGGCGAGCCTGGTGCAGGTGCGCTCGGGTGAAGCGACCGTCGTCACCCGCTTCGGCAATCCTTCCCGCGTTCTGCTCGACCCGGGCCTTAACTGGCGCTGGCCCGCACCGTTCGAAGCGACCATTCCGGTGGATCTGCGCCTGCGTACCACGTCCAGCGGTTTGCAGGATGTCGGCACCCGCGACGGCTTGCGCATCATCGTTCAGGCCTATGTGGCGTGGCAGGTACAGGGCGATGCCGACAACGTGCAGCGCTTCATGCGCGCGGTACAAAACCAGCCCGACGAAGCTGCGCGGCAGATCCGCACCTTTGTCGGCTCGGCGCTGGAAACCACCGCGAGCAGTTTCGACCTGTCCAGCCTGGTGAACACCGACGCCAACAAGGTGAATATCACCGCGTTCGAAAATCAGCTGCGCCAGCAGATCGATCAGCAACTGCTGGCGACCTATGGCGTTCGTGTTCTGCAGGTAGGCGTCGAACGACTGACCCTGCCGTCGGTGACGCTCAACGCCACCGTGGATCGCATGCGCGCCGAACGCGAGACCATCGCCACCGAGCGGACCGCCGTGGGCAAGCGTGAAGCGGCGCAGATTCGCTCGGCAGCCGAACGCGACGCGCGCATTGTCGAGGCCGATGCCACGGTCAAGGCGGCCGATATCGAAGCGCAGTCCCGGGTTGAAGCCGCGCAAATCTATGGCCGCGCCTATGCGGGGTCGCCGCAGCTCTACAACCTGCTGCGCTCGCTGGACACGCTGGGTACCATCGTGACGCCGGGTACTCGCCTGATACTGCGCACCGACGCCGCGCCATTCCGCGTGCTGGTCGATGGCCCGCCAACGCTGGACGGCAAGAGCGGAACGCAGCCATGAGCCAACCGGTCGACGAGCCCGTAACGCAACGACCGCCTGCCAACAGCCCCTGGTTGCAGGCGAGCCGACTGGCGTTCATCGGACTGTATGGCGTGACCCTGCTGGCGGCGCTCGCCTGGGCGACGTCCAACGTGCGCCAGATCGATCCGCAGAACCGTGCCGTGGTCATGCGCTTCGGCGCGCTGGAGCGGGTGCAGAGCGCAGGATTGCTGACCGCCTGGCCGCAGCCGTTCGAGCAGGTAGTGCTGCTGCCCTCGGCTGATCGGGTGATCGAGCGACGGGTGGAAACCTTGCTGCGTTCGCCTGCGGCACTCAAAGCCGATGAAATCGCGACCCTGTCGGCGCCGATGAGCGATGCTCTGGCAGGTTCTGGTTTTCTGCTGACCGGTGATGCCGGTGTGGTGCAGCTGGACGTCACCGTGTTCTACAAAGTGACTGACCCCAACGCCTTCGTATTGCAGGGCGATCATGTATTGCCCGCACTGGACCGGCTGGTCAATCGCAGCGCCGTGGCGCTGACTGCAGCGCGAGACCTGGACACCATTCTGGTTGCCCGCCCCGAGCTGATCGGCGCTGACAGTCAGGCGGCAGAGCGTCGTGAGCGGCTGCGCGGCGATCTGGTGCGCGGCATCAATCAACGCCTGGCTGAGCTCAACGCGACCGGGATGGGCATCGGCGTCGAAGTCGCTCGGGTGGATGTGCAGTCGAGCCTGCCGACGTCAGCGGTCAATGCTTTCAATGCCGTGCTGACGGCCAGTCAGCAGGCCGACCAGGCCGTGGCCAACGCACGCACGGATGCAGAAAAACTGACCCAGACCGCCAATCAACACGCTGATCGGACCCTGCAAGTGGCGCACGCACAAGCTTCCGAGCGCCTGGCCAAGGCACAAGCAGCCACCGCGACAGTCGTCAGCCTGGCGCAATCTGCCGAGAACCACAGCGATCCCGGCCTCATGCAGCGCCTTTACCGTGAACGTGTGCCGGGCATTCTGCATCAGGCAGGTTCGGTCACCACCGTCGATCCCAAAGACGATTCCCGCCTGATCATTCAGGGAGCACCGCAATGAGTGGCGAAGCCGTTCACACCCATCACGCCATCAAACCGCAAGCGGATGGCAGCCTGCTGAGCAACGCAGAGCAGCGTAGCGCAGCCCGGCAGTTGACCCTCGCGATGCTGGCGCTGGGTCTGCTGGCATTGGGTCTGGTCTGGCGTTTTGTCGCTCCGGAACAGGCAGGCGTCAGCCAGTTGCTGTTGGGCGCTGCCTCGCTGCTGGTGGCGATACCTGTGATCAGCGCCGGTTGGCACAGCTTGCGGCATCCAAGCCTGCACGGCATCACCGACCAGTTGATCGCGCTGGCGATGCTCGGCGCCTGGGCCACTGGCGATCTGATGACCGCCGCCTTGCTGCCGATCATCATGATCTTCGGCCATGTGCTGGAAGAGCGCAGCGTGATCGGCTCGCAGGAGGCCATCGAAGCGCTGGGTCGTCTGACCCGCAGCCAGGCACGTTTGCTGGGGCCTGATGGCAATATTCGCGAGGTCGACAACGCAACGCTCAAGGCTGGCGATCAGGTTGAAGTGCGTGCGGGTGACCGCGTCCCGGCCGATGGTCGGGTTCTTTCCGGGCAGGCCAGTCTGGACACTTCATCGATTACCGGCGAGTCGGTGCCGCTGGAAGCCAGTATCGGCGTCGAAGTGTTTGGTGGGGCGATCAACCTGGACGGGCTGCTGCGTATCGAAGTGACCCGCATTGGCGATGAGTCCACGCTGGGTAAGGTCATCGCGCTGATGCAGAGCGCGGAGCGCTCCAAGCCGCCGATCACACGACTGCTGGAGCGCTACGCAGGCAGTTACATGGTGCTGGTCTTGCTGATCGCGGCGCTGACCTGGTTTATCACTCAGGATGCCCAGGCGATGCTGGCGGTGCTGGTAGCTGCCTGCCCCTGCGCACTGGTGCTTTCGGCGCCGGCCACGGCCATCGCCGGTATCGCAGTCGCCGCGCGGCACGGTATTTTGATCCGCAGTTCGGCGTTTCTCGAAGAACTGGCGGACCTGAACTCACTGGTTGTGGATAAAACCGGCACCCTGACCTATGGCCGACTGCGCTTGCAGTCGGTGCAGGCTGAAGGGCCGCAGCACCCGCAATTGCTCGAACTGGCGGCCAGCCTGGGGTCGGCCAGCAGTCACCCGGTCAGCCGTGCATTGGCCGGGCTTGTGGATAACACTCGGCTGCTGCCGTTGCTGGACACCCGTGAGCGTCAGGGACTGGGTGTGGTGGCGTCGACCGGGCAGGGCGAGGCAGCGCTGGGTCGTCCGGAATTGTTCGAGCAGTTGGGCATCGTCACCCCCGGCGTACCTGCACATGACGGCCCGCTGGCCGGGTTGTCGCTGGATGGTGTTTTCCTGGCCTGGCTGCTACTGGCCGACAGCGTCAAGCCTGAAGCCCAGGCTGCGCTGTTTGAATTACGTGAACTGGGCATGGGACGGCAGTTGCTGTTGACCGGCGACCGACAAAGCGTGGCCGACAACCTGGCACACGATATCGGCATAGCAGACGTTCAGGCGCAGGCATTGCCGGAGGACAAACTGAACCGTGTCATGGGCGAGATCGCCAGTGGCTTCCGGCCGATGGTGGTCGGTGACGGAGTCAACGATTCGCTGGCTCTCAAGGCAGGCGTTGTCGGCGTCGCGATGGGGGCGGGCGGGGCAGACATTGCGCTGGCTTCCGCCGATATCGTGCTGATCGGCAGCGATCTGCGCCGTCTGGGCACCTGTGTGCGGCTAAGCCGTCAGTGCCGTCAGACCTTACAGGTCAATGTGATCATCGGTCTGGGCTGGACGCTGGCCATCGTTGCGCTGGCCGCGTTTGGTCTGCTCGGCGCTGCCGGCGCGATGGTCGCGGCTATCCTGCACAATCTGAGCACCTTATTGGTGTTGGGCAATGCTGGACGTCTGTTGCGCTTTCAGGAGCCATTGCTGAAGCTCTAGGCATTTGGTGAACGACAAGGCTCAGGCCAGCGGCGCTGATCAGCGCTATAAAACGGCTTGAGCTTTGACGAATTCTGTTACAAATTAAGCGCTGTCTTTCAGTGCGTGATCCAAATTCAGGCTGTCTTTCGGCTCGAATCAGTGGGCACAGGGCTGTTCCCCGAAGTTGATTCATTGCAGTTTTGCCGTCGCCAATAGCCTTTGCGGGCCCTTTTGCGGGGCCCTTGCTGGATTACTCTTTTTGAGTTTCTGGATAAGGGGGTGATTTTGAATGCTTACACAACTTCCAACGACCTTGCAGAACCTTCATCTGCCGTTAAGGCTGAAGCTCTGGGACGGCCATCAGATGGACCTGGGGCCTGCGCCCAGCGTCACGATAGTGGTCAAGGACCCGCAACTGGTCTCCGATTTCAACCACCCCAGCCTTGGCTTGCTCGGCAGTGCCTTCGTAGAGGGGCGGCTGGAGCTGGAAGGTTCGATCAGCGAAGTTGTCCGGGTTTGCGATGAACTGACTCATGCCCTTGTGGATGATGACGACAGCACCGACAACCCGATCCGCGTCCAGCATGACAAGGACACTGACGCCGCGTCGATTGCCTACCATTACGACGTATCCAACGACTTCTACCAGCTCTGGCTCGACAAAGAGATGGTCTACTCCTGCGCGTACTTCAAGACCGGTGACGAATCGCTCGAGCAGGCGCAGCAGGATAAATTCCACCACCTGTGCCGCAAGTTACGGCTCAAGCCAGGTGAGTATCTGCTGGACGTGGGGTGCGGCTGGGGCGGACTGGCACGGTTTGCCGCTCGCGAATATGGCGCGAAGGTTTTCGGCATCACGCTCAGCGAGCAACAACTGACGCTGGCCCGTCAACGAGTGCAGGCCGAGGGCTTGCAGGACAAGGTCGACCTGCAACTGCTCGACTACCGCGACCTGCCGCAGGATGCGCGCTTCGACAAGGTGGTCAGCGTCGGTATGTTCGAGCACGTAGGGCACGCTAACTTGCCGTTGTATGCGCAATGCCTGTTCGGTGCGGTGAAGGAGGGCGGCCTGGTCATGAATCACGGGATCACCGCGCGGCATACGGATGGGCGTCCTGTCGGGCGCGGTGCCGGGGAGTTCATCGACCGCTATGTATTCCCCAACGGCGAGCTGCCGCACGTGGCCATGATCAGCGCCCATATCAGTGAAGCCGGGCTGGAAATAGTCGACGTGGAAAGCCTGCGCCCGCACTACGCCAGAACGCTGGAACACTGGAGCGCGCGGCTTGAATCAAGGCTCGGCGAAGCCGCCCGTATCGTGCCCGAACATACCCTGCGCATCTGGCGTCTGTACCTGGCGGGCTGCGCCTATGGATTCGCCAAGGGCTGGATCAACCTGCACCAGATACTCGCCGTGAAGCCCTTTGCCGATGGCAAGACCGGGTTGCCGCTGACGCGGGAGGATATTTATGGATGAGCTTTAGTTACGAACGCCGAGGCCGGGATACTCTGAGAGTCTTAAGGGTCTTGAGCACCCAAGGCGGCTTTCGTGCTCGGCAGGCCGATTAGCAGAGGGTTACGATGCGCTCGAATATGTCTTTCATGGGGCCATAATTCACGTTGACGCCATCAATATTGGCCCTTACCCATTCCTCCTGACTGACGGTAGCCCAATCGAGCTCATAGCCTGCAGACAATGCAAGGTGCTCAAAGAGAATGCGCTGGACCCTGCCGTTGCCTTCGCGGAAGGGGTGAATCATATTGAGTTCACAGTAATACTCTGCCAATCCTCCACAAAAAGCGTTTTTTTCCAATGCGCTTAGCCAGTTGTTCTTCTGAAGCCCGGCAAAGATTTTCGCCGCCTCCGCCTCAATTCGTGCACAGGTACAAAAGCGAGTTCCACCTTTTGAAATATCGACACTTCTGAGGTTTCCGGCCCAGTCGTAGAGGTCGGAAAATAGTAGGTGATGAAACTGTTTTAAATTTTCGAGACTGTAAGGAGGTGCGACGTACTGGACGCGATTAACGGTAACGGCAGTGATGTCTCGCTCTGCTGCTTCAAGGTCATCCATGTCTTGAATGTTCAACTTGTTTTTCAGTACCGATGAGCCGGGATAGCAATAGTGGTCATGAGAAGCATCGTATCTGTCCATTGATCATCTTCTGTGCTTGGCCAGTATCATCTCCAAAGACGTTTTCTCGTCGGTGAAGGGTATGTGGATTCCTTCCAGTTTCGAACTGTTTATGAAATTTCTGTGTTTCTTCTCTTCAAAGCGCTTATGCGGGTCAACAACCGTACGACTGAGAACACACAGTGAGCATGTTTGTATCAGCCGGTCGAGCTCAGCTTGATTGCGTGCCGTTATTTGAAACCCCAGGATTTCTGACAGTGTGCGTTTGGCTTCTCTGAACGTACTCTCATGGACGGCCATATGGACAGAGGTCTTACTCGCCCAGAGCGCGGTTTTTAGAGCATTTAGTTTCGAGAATAACGCTACCCAGCCATTGACCCCGAGCTTCAACATCAACTGAGTTTCGATGCATCTCTTCAATTCAATAAATGTTCCGAGCTTTTGCAGGTCGTCTATTCGATCAGCCTGTAACACCTGCTGCAGTGACGCCTTCATCTTGAGCCTCGTAAAATCCATCAATGCGCGTGGTTATCAAAATTCTAGTGAAAACTCATGGGTTATCCAATGCTTGAGGTGCAACAATGTAGTACACCTTAATCTTCACAGAATCGGCGAAATCAGTCGCGCCACGCGCATACCCAGTTGATGCAGGCGCCGCGTTTCGTGGCTTTCCTGCAAGGATATTTCGCGGGCGAGGTTGAAGTCGGCAGTGAGCATGGATTCCACCTGGCTGGAGAAGTCGCTGTCGACCGTCAGTAGCATCAGTTCGAAGTTGAGGCGGAACGAGCGGTTGTCGAGGTTTGCGCTGCCTATGGCGGTGATGTCGTTGTCGACCAGCACGACCTTCTGGTGCAGGAAGCCCGGTTCGTAACGGAATACCCGCACGCCGGCACGCACGGCATCGAAGGCGTACAGGCTGGAGGCGGCATAGACTACATAATGATCAGGCCGTGAGGGCAGCAGCAGGCGCACATCCACCCCGCGCAGTACCGCCAGGGTCAGCGCAGCGGTCACGGCTTCGTCAGGTATGAAGTAAGGGCTGGTGATCCATACGCGCTCTTCGGCAGCGTGGATGGCTTCGACGAAGAACAGCGAGCAGGTTTCCTGCGCATCGGCCGGGCCACTGGTCAGCAACTGGCAGAGCACACCATCCTCGGGAAATTCATCAGGCAGGCTCAGTGGTGGCAGCTCGCGGGTGGCCCAGAACCAGTCTTCGGCGAACGACTCTTGCAGGCAGGCGACCACCGGGCCGATGACTTCTACATGGGTATCGCGCCAGGGGGCCAGGGGCGGCTTAAGCCCCATGTATTCATCACCGACGTTATGCCCGCCCATATAGCCTTTCAGGCCATCGACGACGACGATCTTGCGGTGGTTGCGGAAGTTGATCTGAAAGCGATTCAGCCAGCCGCCACGTGTGGCAAAGGCTTTTATCTGTACGCCACCGTCGCGCAATTTGTCGATGTAAGCCCCCGGCAATGCGTGGCTGCCGATCCGGTCATAAAGGACAAAGATGCCTACGCCCTCGGCGGCTTTTTCCAGCAGCAGTGTTTGCAACTGGCGACCGAGGTTGTCGTCATGAATGATGAAGAACTGAATCAGGATTGTCTTTTTCGCCTCACGGATGGCTTTGAAGATCGCTCCGAAGGTTTCCTCACCATTAATCAAGAGCCTGACCTTGTTGTTGGCCAGCGCGGGCATGTTTCCCAACTTGGGCATGGCGCGCAGCGCTGCATAGGCATCCGAGCGACGTGCTGCTACGGCTTCCTCGATCCACGGCCGCCAGTTGAGGCTGCCAATCGCAATGCGCATTTCCTGGTTGGCCTGGCGACGGGCCTTGATGTACGCGTCGAACGAGCTTCTGCCGAACACCAGATAAGGCAGCAGGGTGAAATAAGGAATGAATACCAGCGGCATCGCCCAGGCAATAGCACCTTGAGAGGTGCGCACCGTCAGCAGCGCGTGAATGGCGGCGCCTGTGCCCAGCAAATGAATGAAGCCGAGGACATAACCGAAAAAGTACGGGTCGTGATAATCCATGTGGAACAATGCTCCTCGTCTTTGCTGCCTAACAGACCACAGCTGAACGGGAATGTCGCTATTTTATTACCCATGCAACTGGGCGACGTCTGTGCCGTCTAAGGCTTATCTTCCGGCTGGATGATTCCGGCCCCGTTTACATCTGCAATCGTCCATCAGGAATCTTGAAATGAACAAACGCATATTGGCCTGGATGTTTTGCCTGGCGACCCCTCTGGCTCAAGCGCAGATGCTGCAACCAGGTTTGTGGGAACTGACTTCTAGCAATATGAAGGTGGACGGACAGCAATTGCCGGACATGCAATTGATGCTCGGCCAATTGCAGAATCTGCCGCCTGAGCAGCGTGCCATGATGGAACAGATGATGAAGAAGCAGGGCGTGTCGCTCGGCGGCAAGGGCGTTAGGGCCTGCCTGACACAGGCTCAGGTACAGTCGGACAACATCCCGCTGACTGATCCGGCTTCCGGGTGCACGCAAAAAATTACCGCGCGAAACGGCAAGACCTGGAATTTTCAGTTTAGCTGCCCGAAAGCTCAGGGCACCGGGCAGGCTCAGTTTCTAAGTGATCGTGAGTTCACCACGAACGTGGTGGGTACTTTCAACGCCACCGGTCAGCAACAGAATGGCAGCATGGACACCCGCGCTGTTTGGCTGGGGCCGCAATGCGGCAATGTCGCGCCGCGTACCTGATCAAATTCAGATAGTTATGTTCCACGTGGAACACTCTGTTTGAAGGCGGTGATTTTTTGTCGCGTTGGCGGCGCGCCAGATGACGGAATCTTCATGAAGGGCTTCATCTTTCGTTCGTAACTGCATGTTATATTGTTACTAATGATCTGGATGAACCCTTCGTGAGCCGGGATGCTCAATTTGCTCTTTGAGACGTTCCATGCACCGACGCCAAGTGTTGCTCAACATGCTGCTGGCCAGCGCGGCCCTGACGTTGCCGTTGGGTGCGTATGCCACACAGATTCGTAACGCCCGCCTGTGGCGTACCAACGACAAGCTGCGCCTGGTGCTCGACCTTAGCGGCCCGGTGCAGTACAAAACCTTCACGCTTACCGCCCCCGACCGCCTGATCATCGATGTCAGCGGGTCGCGGCTGACCGGCGACTTCAGCCAGCTGGCGCTGGACCGTACCGTTATCAAATCCATTCGCTCCGGGCACTACGGCCAGGGTGACGACACGCGCATTGTGCTGGACCTGACCGCGCCAGTGCAGCTCAACAGTTTCCTGCTCGGCCCGGAAGGCGGGCAGGGGCACCGGCTGGTGCTGGACATGAGTTCCACGGCCCATGCGCCCGTGCAGATGGCTGAGCTGCCGCCACCGGTGCCCGTCCCGATCCAGACCAACAAGGCGCACACCGGGCGCGACATCATGGTGGTGGTCGATGCTGGTCATGGCGGCAAGGACCCGGGCGCTGTAGGTTCTCGGGGCGAACGCGAAAAAGATGTGGTGCTTTCCATCGCGCAGTTGCTGGCCAAACGGCTGAAGCGCGAGAAGGGTTTCGACGTGCGTCTGGTGCGCAACGATGACTTCTTCGTACCGCTGCGCAAGCGCGTCGAGTTCGCGCACAAGTCCAACGCCGACATGTTCATCTCCGTACATGCTGACGCAGCGCCTCGTCTGACAGCCTCTGGTGCTTCGGTGTTTGCCCTTTCCGAAGGCGGTGCAACGTCTGCGACGGCGCGTTTCATGGCGCAGCGGGAAAACGGTGCCGATTTGTTGGGTGCCTCGTCGCTGCTCAACCTCAAGGACAAGGACCCGATGCTCGCCGGGGTGATTCTCGACATGTCGATGAACGCTACCATTGCAGCCAGTCTGCAACTGGGCCACACCGTTCTGGGCAGTCTGGAAGGCATTACCACGCTGCATCAGAAGCGCGTGGAGCAGGCCGGGTTCGCCGTTCTCAAATCACCGGACGTACCGTCGATTCTGGTCGAAACCGGGTTTATCTCCAATAGCCGTGACAGTCAGCGTCTGGTCACTGCGCGCCATCAGCAGGCCGTTGCAGACGGTTTGTTCGATGGCCTGCAGCGCTATTTCCAGCGCAACCCGCCAGTGGATTCGCACATGGCCTGGCTGCAAGCGCAGAAGCAGGAACAGCAGGTCTGATCAGGTCAACGGCAGCCGTTCAGCCGGCTGCAGGTGATCTTGCTGCGCGTGCCGCTTGAGCTGGACACCCGCGTGATTGTTGTCCAGCCCACGCGCTGGACAGTGCCTACCCAGGCTTCGCCATTGGAAGCCAGCCCGGTAAAAAACGTCAGCTGGCCATAGCGACTGTTGGTCTGCGTCCAGCGGCGCTTATCGAGTACCTCGTAACCCTTCAACCAGGTCGTCGATCCGGCTGTGGTCACGCTGTAGCTATTGCCTTGGGCATCGCTGCACGCCAGCACCGTCGCGCTACGCGTACAAGTGGCGAGGTCGGCAGAAGGCCTGGGTGGTGCTGCCATCAAGTGTGCGCTGATCAACATCGCCACCAAACCTGTTGAAACCCGTCTCATGAAGATCCCTTCACCAACGCCGTAGCTATTATGTGTTGTTATACTATAACATATCAGTGTGATTAGAGCCGGCTGCCTGAGGGATTCGTTGCAGCCGACATGAACAAGGTTCAAGCCTTGCAGCTGCCTGGAGAATCCTGATGGCAAATCTTCTACCCGTTACCGTTCTGTCCGGTTTTCTAGGGGCCGGTAAAAGCACTTTACTCAATTATGTGCTGCGCAATCGTGAAAACCTGCGGGTTGCCGTAATAGTCAACGATATGAGTGAGATCAATATCGATGGCAGCGAAGTTCAGCGCGATGTCAGCCTGAACCGTGCTGAAGAAAAGCTGATCGAGATGAGCAATGGTTGCATCTGCTGCACCTTGCGCGAGGACTTGCTTGAAGAGGTCAGTCGCCTCGCTCAGGACGGTCGTTTTGACTATTTATTGATCGAATCCACTGGAATCTCCGAACCACTGCCAGTGGCCGAGACCTTCACTTTTCGTGACGAAGCTGGCAAAAGCCTGATGGATCTGGCGCGTCTGGACACCATGGTCACCGTCGTCGATGGCGTGAATTTTCTGCTCGATTACGAAGCGGCTGACGGCTTGTCCACACGCGGTGAAAGCCTGGGTGAAGACGATGACCGCTCGATTACCGACCTGCTGATCGAGCAGATCGAATTTGCCGACGTCATCCTGCTCAGCAAGATCGACCTGATCAGCTCCAGTGAGCGTGAAGAGCTGATGGCGATCCTGAAGCGCCTCAACCCCGAAGCCGAGATTGTGCCGATGGTGATGGGCCAGGTGCCGTTGGCGACGATTCTCAACACCGGGCGTTTTGACTTCCAGCGTGCTTCTCAGGCACCGGGCTGGCTAAAGGAAATGCGCGGCGAACACATGCCGGAAACCGAAGAGTACGGCATAGCATCAACTGCCTATCGTGCCCGGCGCCCGTTCCATCCGGAGCGTTTTTTCAATTTCATCAATCGCCCGTGGACCAATGGCAAGCTGCTGCGCTCCAAAGGCTTCTTCTGGCTGGCCAGCAAATACAAGGATGCAGGCAGCTGGTCGCAGGCGGGCGGCTTGATGCGCCATGGTTTTGCCGGACGCTGGTGGCGTTTCGTGACCCGCGACAGCTGGCCCGAGGACAAGGAGAGCGTCAAATCCATTCTGGAGAACTGGTCGACTGAAACCGGTGACTGCCGTCAGGAACTGGTGTTCATCGGTCAGAACATTGATTTTGCCCTGCTGACAGCCGAACTGGACAAATGCCTGCTCACTGATACCGAGATGGCGGCGGGTGTCGAGCGCTGGCGCACGCTGGCCGATCCTTTTGGCGACTGGTACGAAGAAGAGGTGGCTGCCTGATGCTGGCCTATCGTTTGAATGACAAGACAGCCGTTCGTCAGGCACACGGCGGCACGCCTGAGGTATTGAGCGAGATCCTCCAGGATGACGTCAACCTTGCGGTCTGGCAGCGTCAACTGCCTGCGCACATCGAGGATTTCGGTGCCTTGCTGCTGTCGATGGGCGAGCCCCTTGCCGAGTCCATGCCCCTGCAAGTAAGGGGCGGTGAAGTCGAGCCTGACCTGACCACGCTGGCTCGGGGATATTCCGATCTGCAGGGGTATCAGGGCTTCATTGCCGACGTTTCATGGCTGGTCGGCGCCTATGCCTGCCTGCTGGGTGCCGAGTGCGTTGGCCTGCGTCTGCGCGTGCTCGACAAGGCCATGTGCCCGCGCTTCCATGTTGATCATGTGCCGGTACGTCTTATCACCACTTATGGCGGAGTTGGCAGTCAATGGCTGCATGAAGGGGTGATGGACCGTAAACAATTGGGGCATTTGGACGCCGAGCCGACGGATGCTGCCCGTATCCAGCAGATCAACAGCGGGGAAGTGGCGTTGCTCAAGGGGGAACGCTGGCACGGTAACGAAGGCTTCGGTTTGATCCATCGCTCGCCGCAACTGCTGCGTAACGAGCGCAGGTTGATTCTGACGCTGGACTGGCTGGACTGAAACTTACTCGGGGGTTACCCATTGCCCCTTGCTCTGGCCCTCACAAAAGGGCTTGAGGTACAGCGCGTCACGGGCGACCCCGTAATAGTGGATGTGCTCGCGATATGGCAGATTGGCGACTTGCGCGTTGCGGCAGACACCGAAGGCACCTGCCGGGCACTGTTGCGAGTAGGTCGTTTCGGTCTTCTGCCCGGCCAGTTGTGGCTTGCAGAAGCTGTCGTGGAACAGGTCTGCCGGGATATTGATATTTTCCTGGCAGACTTTCACATCAAGCCTTTCGGCCTGGCTGTGGACCAGACACGCCTCGGCCCACGCCGTACCCGAACTCGCCATCAGCAGCATCAGTGCCAGGCGGGCGGGCAGCCACATCACTTGCATCATTACCCTTCCTTGCTCTTCAATGACCCACGCATTCGTCAAAAGTGATCCCATGCTGCAAAACATACCGACGCATGTCATCGGTGGCCCGCTGGGCGCCGGCAAGACCAGCCTGATCAGACGCCTGCTGGCGCAGAAACCCGCCCATGAACGCTGGGCCGTGTTGATAAACGAGTTCGGACAGATCGGTCTGGATGCCGCGTTGCTGACCACGGATGCCGATGGTATCGCACTTGGCGAGGTGGCTGGCGGCTGTCTGTGCTGCGTCAATGGCGTGCCGTTCCAGATCGGTCTGGGGCGTTTGTTGCGCAAGGCCCGGCCTGATCGTCTGCTGATCGAGCCTTCGGGACTGGGTCATCCTGCGCAACTCATGGCGCAATTGCGCGAGGTGCCCTGGCGCGGCGTCCTGAATGTTCAGCCCGGCGTGGTGGTGCTGGACGCGCAAGCAATGCTCGCCGGACAACCGTTGCCGAGCACTCAGCAGGAAGCACTGGCGGATGCAGGGCTTGTGGTTATGAACAAGTCCGAGCAACTGGATGAAGTCTCTCGCCGGGCGTTGGCCGAACAGTTGCTGCCGCACGCCTTGATCTGGACCCGATACGGAGAGCTGCACCCGAGCCAGGTACCGGGGTTCACCAGTGCTGTCGGTGTGGATAAACAGGCTGTGGATAAGTTGATGCTGCCCAACAGCGTTGGGCAGTTGCCTGCGCTATGGGTCGACCCGAAGGTACCGATCTGCCTGAGTCAGGCCAGTGCTGAAGGCTGGAGCATCGGCTGGCGCTGGCATCCCTCGCAATGCTTCGACCTGCAGCGCATTCTGTACTGGCTGGAAAGCCTTGATTGGCGGCGGGCGAAGATGGTTATCCACAGCGAGGGTGGCTGGTATTCCGGGAATGTGGTCGATGGCGCACCGATAGCCTGGCAAGTCAGCGAGTGGCGTCAGGATTCACGTCTGGAATTGATCTTTTCCACCGATCAGGATGTGGATAAGTTGCAGGCGCAGATGGCGGAGTGTCTGGCGTGACGCGCCGCTTGCTCGCGACGGCGACCCTTCAAACGCCCTGTTTTCGGGGGCTTTGACGCCCTCTTCGCGAGCAAGCTCGCTCCCACAACGATTTGCATTTACCCAGCCGCTACTGCTTCCATTTCTGATGCGATTGACGCCACTCGCTCATTTGAATAATTTCAGCGCTGGGTGGTGGCGTCTTGATTTCAAACGGGTAGGGTGCCAGTTCGATTTGCGCAGTGTGCGCGCCGAACATGGTGATCGTGCCAGGGTGACGCTGCTCGCCCGTCACCGTGAACTCGAAGCCATACACGCGGGCCAGGCGCTTGCGACCCTGAGCGTCGTGGGCAAAGGTCAGGCGGCGCAGCGCAACGGCGTCGTCCAGCAGTTGCAGTTCAAGGCGTGCACAATGCTGCTTGACGCGCGCCAGCGCTTTTTCTCGCAGACCATGGGCGTGCCACCACCAGGCCGCAGCACTTGCGAACAGCATCAGCACGAAGATATTTCCCAGGGTCAGCATGACGGAGTGCTCCAGCGTAGGTGTTACCAGCTTAACTGCCCTGAGTGATTTACAGCCATACTGCGCAACTTATATTTCTCATTATTGCATTTGCATCGTGTTCAGGATTCCGCCCCCAATGAAACGTACGCCTCACTTGCTCGCTATCCAGTCCCATGTGGTATTCGGCCACGCCGGCAACAGCGCGGCGGTGTTCCCGATGCAGCGTATCGGGGTCAATGTCTGGCCGCTCAATACGGTTCAGTTCTCCAACCACACGCAATACAAGCAGTGGACAGGCGAAGTGCTGGCCCCGCAGCAGATTCCCGCACTGATCGACGGGATAGCCGCCATCGGCGAGCTGGGTAACTGTGATGCCGTGCTGTCCGGGTATCTGGGCAGTGCGGCGCAGGGCAGGGCGATTCTGACCGGCGTGGCGCGCATCAAGGCTGCCAATCCCAAGGCGCTTTACCTGTGCGACCCGGTAATGGGCCACCCAGAAAAAGGCTGCATCGTTGCGCCTGAAGTCAGCGACTTCCTGCTGCAAGAGGCTGCGGCCATGGCTGACTTCATGTGCCCCAACCAGCTGGAGCTGGACAGCTTCTCTGGCCGCAAGCCCGAATCGCTGGCCGACTGCCTGGCGATGGCGCGGGCCTTGCTGGCGCGGGGTCCCAAAGCGGTTGTCGTCAAACACCTTGATTACCCCGGCAAGGCTGCCGACGGCTTTGAAATGCTGTTGGTGACCGCCGAGGAAAGCTGGCACCTGCGTCGCCCGCTATTGGCGTTTCCACGCCAGCCGGTCGGTGTGGGGGATCTGACCTCCGGGTTGTTCCTGTCACGCATTTTATTGGGCGACGATCTGGTAGCAGCGTTCGAATTCAGCGCAGCAGCAGTCCACGAAGTGCTGCTCGAAACGCAGGCTTGCGGCAGTTACGAGCTGGAACTGGTGCGCGCCCAGGATCGCATTGCGCATCCACGGGTGAAGTTCGACGCTGTGCGTCTGTAACCTTCATATGCAACCGAGGGCTCAGGCATCCATGTCTGAGCCTGTCCCTTACAAGGCTTCTTCCTTGATGTCCTGATAACGCTTTTCCAGTTCCTGACGAATCTGGCGGCGTTGTTGCGCCTGAATGAAACGACGCTTGCCTTCCGGTGTTTCCGGTTCCAGAGGCGGTACGCTGGCGGGTTTGCGATTGTCGTCCACGGCAACCATGGTGAAGAAGCAGCTGTTGGAATGGCGTACCGAGCGCTCGCGGATGTTTTCGGTGACCACCTTGATGCCCACCTCCATGGACGTGTTGCCGGTGTAATTGACCGACGCAAGGAAGGTCACCAGTTCGCCGACATGCACCGGCTCGCGAAAAATCACCTGGTCCACCGACAGCGTTACCACATAGCGTCCGGCGTAGCGGCTGGCACACGCGTAGGCCACTTCGTCCAGGTACTTGAGCAGCGTGCCGCCGTGTACGTTGCCAGAGAAGTTGGCCATGTCCGGGGTCATCAATACAGTCATCGACAGCTGGGCGTTTCCGGGTTCCATAGCGTACTCACACGGTCAAGGTGTTCAAGGGGCGCCTATCCTGGCGCTCAAGGGGCTTGTGACAGTTATCGGGACGCTGGCCAGCAGGCGGCCGTCACGCGTCATAACTATCTGTTTCCATATATTGCACCGGCTTTATGTCGAAGGGGGCGGTGTTAACCTGCAAAAACCCGTGGATCGGGAATTTTCCTACGCTTTCATCCGATTTTGATGGCGCAACTACCAGCCGACGCCGTTGCAAGAACAGCGCCAGCGGTTTTAGGAGTCATCACCCACAAGGAGCCGTATCCCCATGCATGCCATCAATTTCATTCAGGACCTGGCAGTGATCATGC
This sequence comes from Pseudomonas sp. ICMP 3272, assembly GCF_001466905.1. Taxonomy (NCBI): domain Bacteria; kingdom Pseudomonadati; phylum Pseudomonadota; class Gammaproteobacteria; order Pseudomonadales; family Pseudomonadaceae; genus Pseudomonas; species Pseudomonas sp. ICMP 3272. Next base: position 39,075 of record NZ_LKEK01000024.1, on the reverse strand, counting down.
TGGTGGCCGGCGTGGTGACCATCCTTTTTCATCGCCTCAGGCAGCCAGTGGTGCTCGGTTATATCGTTGCCGGGTTCATCATCGGTCCGCACACTCCGCCGTTCAGTCTGATCCATGACGAAGAAACCATCAAAATTCTGGCCGAGCTGGGAGTGATCTTCCTGATGTTCTGCCTGGGGCTGGAATTCAGCCTGCGCAAATTGTTCAAGGTCGGCGCGACGGCGTTCATCGCGGCTTTTCTGGAAATTGCCCTGATGATCTGGATCGGTTACGAGATCGGGCAGTTCTTTGGCTGGAAAACCATGGACTCGCTGTTTCTCGGCGCGATTCTGGCGATCTCTTCCACCACGATCATCGTCAAGGCGCTCAACGACCTGAAGATGAAGAACCAGCATTTTGCCCAGTTGATCTTCGGTGTGCTGATCGTCGAAGACATTCTCGGCATCGGCATTATTGCGTTGTTGTCCGGCATCGCAGTAAGCGGCTCCGTCAGTTCGGGGGAAGTGTTTTCCACGGTCGGCAAACTGTCGCTGTTCATGATCGTAGCGTTGGTGATCGGGATTCTGCTGGTGCCCCGTTTGCTGGCCTATGTCGCCAGGTTCGAAAGCAATGAAATGCTGTTGATTACCGTGCTGGGCCTGTGTTTCGGCTTCTGCCTGCTGGTGGTCAAGCTGGAATACAGCATGGTGCTGGGTGCGTTCCTGATCGGCGCGATCATGGCTGAGTCGCGTGAGCTGCTGAAAATCGAGCGATTGATCGAGCCGGTTCGTGACATGTTCAGCGCAATCTTTTTCGTCGCCATCGGTTTGATGATCGACCCGAAAATCCTGCTGGAATATGCCTGGCCGATTGCAGTCATCACTGTCGCTGTGGTGCTGGGCAAGATGCTGTCTTGTGGCCTTGGGGCGTTTATCGCCGGCAATGACGGTCGCACCTCATTGCGCGTGGGGATGGGGCTGTCACAGATTGGCGAGTTTTCCTTCATCATCGCGGCGCTCGGCATGACCCTGCAGGTCACCAGCGATTTTCTCTACCCGGTGGCAGTGGCGGTATCAGCCATTACTACTTTGCTGACGCCCTACCTGATTCGCGGTGCCGATCCGCTGTCACTCAAGCTGGCGTCGATCATGCCCCGGCGCGTTGCACGGGTGTTCGGCATGTACGGTGAGTGGCTGCGCAGCATTCAGCCGCAAGGGCAGGGTGCAGTGCTTGCCGGGATGATCCGGCGGATTCTGCTACAGGTCGGGGTCAATCTGGCGCTGGTAATGGCGATTTTCTTCAGCGGCGGCTATTTTGCCGAGCATCTTGGCGGATACATGGACGAATGGGTGGCGGATGTCAGTCACCAGAAAGCCTGGATCTGCGGCGCGGCGTTGCTGCTGTCGCTGCCGTTTCTGATTGCCGCGTATCGCAAGCTCAAGGCGCTGTCGATGCTGCTGGCGGAGATGGGCGTCAAACCCGAGATGGCGGGCCGACATACCGTGCGTGTGCGCAAGGTCGTGGCGGAAGTGATTCCGCTGTTGTCGCTGGTGGTGATTTTCGTGATGCTGGCAGCATTGTCGGCAAGCATTCTGCCTGCCAACGAATTGCTGCTGGTCATCGCCCTGATTGCCGCTCTGGTTGCGGCACTGCTCTGGCGCTGGCTGATCCGCGTGCATACGCGGATGCAGATCGCGCTGCTGGAGACGCTGGGCAATAATCAGGAATCATCCGGGCATTGAGCCCGGAGATTACCTTACAGTCTTTGCCGCGCAGGGGTGTCTCAGCTTTCCAGCCAGACATCCCGAGCCCAGTGCCAGACCGACTCCCAGCTTTCCTCGGTGACCAGTTCCTCTTCGGCAGACCACAGCACTACCGTGCCGTCTTCTTCGACGCAGTAGTAGTCGTCGCCGTCCTGGCAGATCGGAATCAGCTCGCGCGGCACGCCCAGATCCCAGGCCGTGGCGGCCACGTCCGGCAAATAGGTGTGCGACTGCGGATCGGTCACGGTGACGGGCTCAAGGCTGCCGTACACCACATCGCTGACCGTCAGGAGAAACTCTTTGAAGACGAACGGAATATTGATGAACAGCTGTTCTTCAATTTCGACCAGTTGGTCTTCGTCTGGCAGCTCAAGCGGAACCGGGACCGGCTCGTTTGCTTCACGCAGTTGTTCGATGACTTCTTCCACGACACAGATCCTCTCACTTGATGGCGCGGGTTATACAGTAGCGTAAAGCCTTTCTCAAAATAACTATCCGAACGGATAAGCAAAAACCCCGGACATGTCCGGGGTTCTGAACGCGAGAAAGGATTCTGGTTCAACCGTTCTGGCGAATTCCTGCCACCAGCCACGGTTGGTTATCACCCTGTGGGCGCTCCATGTTCCAGCTTTCGCTGAACACTTCGCCCTGGTCGAAACGCGAGGTCTTGGACACGCCCGAGAAGGTCAGGGTAGCGATGGTCTTGTCGGCGCGATCATCCACACCGTCCAGTTGAACCTGAAGGTTGTCGATGTAGGTCGACTGGAAGCCATCACCCAGGTCCGCACGTTCCTTTTTCAGGAACTGCAGCATTTGCGGGGTAACGAACTCGGCGATCTTGTCCATTTCGTTGGCGTCCCAGTGCTGCTGCAGCGACTGGAAGTGGCCACGAGCGGCTTCCAGAAAGCGCTCTTCGTTGAACCAGGCCGGGGCGTTGATCACTGGCGCAGCGGAGGCCGGTGAGGAACTGCCGAAGATCGGGTTCTGCGCAGGCTGGCTGCTTTCACGCTGGTACGGTGCACCGGCAGCAGCCATTTTCGGCTGTTGCTGCTGACGACGACGTGCAATGAAGCGGAAGATCAGGAAGGCGATGAGGCCCATGATCAGGATGTCGAACAGTTGCAGGCCGTTGAAGCCGTCACCCATGAACATCGACGCGAGCAGGCCACCGGCAGCGATACCGGCCAATGGGCCCAGCCAGCGCGAAGCACCGCTTGCCGCAGGGGCAGGACGGCCCGCAGCGTTAGGCGCTGCCGCAGGCGTGGAGGGTGCGGCCTGACGTGTCTGGTGCGTAGGCGCCGAGCCCATGCTCTTGCCGCCACCGAAACGCGCGGCGTTCACATCCAGGCTCATGGTGAGCCCGATGCACAGCGCCATCGCGATGCTTAGAAAACGTTGCATAAGGGTATTCCCGTTTTGTGATTGCACGCGCGCCATGTTGCACAGCAGATGACTACATGACCAGCGCGTTAGTGTTTCGGACTTTTACATAAATAGCGTAGGACTTTTCAGCGCGCTTCGTAAGATGCGCCCTTGGCTATCGTTCCTCACGCTCGAGCGTGGGCGCAATAGCCAAGGCGTATGGACGATGGTTGACCGGCCTACAAAGGCACCAGTTTCGCATAGCCCATCATCAGCCACTTGCTGCCTTCGGCGAAGTTGACCTGCACCCGTGCCTGCGCACCAGCGCCCTCGAAGTTGAGGATCACGCCTTCGCCGAACACCGCATGCTGGACGCGCTGGCCCATGGTGAACTCGGTTTCCGGAATGCCGGTGCCGTTGAACAGGCTGCTGCTGTTGAACTTCGGAGTGCCGCCGAACGGGCGACTCACGCTGTTGGACAGGCGTACTTCCTGGATCAGCGCCGGCGGGATCTCGCGTACGAATCGCGAGACCTTGTTGTAGGTTTCGCTGCCGTACAGACGACGCGTTTCGGCGTAGGTCATCACCAGCTGTTTCATGGCGCGGGTGATGCCGACATAAGCCAGACGTCGCTCTTCTTCCAGACGCCCCGGCTCTTCCAGACTCATCTTGTGCGGGAACAGCCCTTCCTCCATGCCCACCAGGAACACATGCGGAAACTCCAGGCCCTTGGCGCTGTGCAGGGTCATCAGCTGAATGCTGTCTTCATGCTCCTGCGCCTGGGTGTCGCCTGCTTCCAGCGAGGCATGCCCCAAAAACGCTGCCAGTGGCGTCAGGTCTTCTTCGCTTTCGTGATTCTCGAAAGCACGAGCCGCGCTGACCAGCTCCTCAAGGTTTTCTACCCGCGCCTGGCCTTTCTCGCCTTTTTCCTGCTCGTGATAGGTGATCAGCCCGGACTGCTCGATAACCGTCTGGGTCATCAGGTGCAGCGGCATCTCCATGACCTTGGCCGACAGGTTCTCGATCAGCTCGATGAACCCGCCCAGGGCCGTGGCGGCGCGGCCGGTCAGGCCCTTGTTGGCGACCAGCAGGCGCATGGCTTCCCACATGGAGACGTCGGCATGACGGGCATGCTCGCGAATCGCTTCGACGGTTTTTTCGCCGATGCCACGAGCCGGAACGTTGATCACCCGCTCCAGCGCTGCATCGTTGCCACGGCCTTCCAGCAAGCGCATATAGGCCATCGCGTTCTTGATTTCAGCTCGTTCGAAGAAGCGCTGTCCGCCATAGATGCGGTATGGAATACGCTCACGCAGCAGGGCTTCTTCAAGCACTCGTGACTGGGCGTTGGAGCGGTACAGAATGGCGATGTCGTTGCGCGAGATTCCGGTTTTCAGCGCGCTTTCGATGGTCTCGACCACATAGCGCGCCTCATCGTGTTCGTTGAAAGCGGCATACAGGTTGATCAGCTCGCCATCGCCGACGTCAGTCCACAACTCCTTGCCGAGGCGGCCGCTGTTATTGACGATCAAGCCGTTGGCGGCCTTGAGGATGCTCGCTGTGGAGCGGTAATTCTGCTCCAGACGGATGACTTCGGTGTCCGGGAAGTCAGACGAATACTGGTGGATGTTCTCGATCTTCGCGCCACGCCAGCCGTAAATGGACTGATCGTCATCGCCGACCACCATCAGGCTGTCGCCACCCTGAGCCAGCAGACGTAGCCACGCGTATTGCACGGCGTTGGTGTCCTGGAATTCATCCACCAATACATGGCGGAAACGACGCTGATAATGCGCGAGCAAACCCGGATTATCGCGCCACAGGTCGAGTGCGCGCAGCAGCAGTTCGGAGAAGTCGATGACGCCAGCCCGCTGACAGGCCACTTCGTAGGCTTCGTAGACGCTTTTCATGGTGGTCAGGAACAGATCGCCGCTGGCCTGAATATGTTTCGGGCGCAGGCCTTCATCTTTCTGGCCGTTGATGAACCACTGGGCCTGACGCGCAGGCCAGCGTTGCTCATCCAGGCCCAGCTCGCGCATCACGCGTTTTACCAAGCGCTGCTGGTCATCGCTGTCGAGAATCTGGAAGGTTTGCACCAGCCCGGCTTCCTGCCAGTGCGCTCGCAGCAGGCGGTGGGCCAGACCGTGGAAGGTGCCCACCCACATACCGGCAGGGCTGATACCCATCAGCTGCTCGATGCGGTGGCGCATTTCGGCGGCGGCCTTGTTGGTGAACGTCACCGACAGGACCGAATGCGGGGAGGCTTGCTCGACCTGCATCAGCCATGCGATGCGATGCACCAGCACACGGGTTTTGCCGGAGCCAGCACCGGCCAGGACCAACTGACGACCCAATGAGGCGGCTACGGCCTGACGTTGGGCATCGTTGAGGGAATTCAGAAGAAGAGAGAGATCATCGCGCATCCGCGCATTCTAGGGTGCTGCGTCATGACGGGCAAACCATGCTTTGCGTCAGGCAATAAAAATGACCGGGTGCTGACGACCGGTCGTCGTGCGGTGCAGGGTCGAACGCGGTCAGTCGACTTTGAAGACTGGCCATTCGCAGGCCTGGCGCAGGATTCAGCTTAATGTAGGATTATTCCCACAATTTTTTTCGATTCACCCATTCAGGGCTCGTGTAACAGGTTTAAGCGTCGTTTAACTGGGCGGTTTGCAGGTCATGTAGTATAACTACAAGAAAGCTACAACCCAGCCCATCTTCCCTTTACCGAGTCTGCCCCTTGAATCTGCTGCAACACATCGCCCAGTCACGTAATTTGCTGCGCAAATCGGAGCTCAAGGTTGCCGATCATGTGCTGCTTGACCCTGCGGCTGTGATGCACAGTTCCATGGCGGATCTGGCGCACAGCGTCGGCATCAGTGAGCCAACCATCGTGCGCTTCTGCCGCGCCATTGGGTGCACCGGGTTTCAGGACCTCAAGCTCAAGCTGGCGCAGAGTCTGGCAGCGGGTGCGAGTTTCGGCCAGTTCGCGATTCACGAAGACGATTCGGTCGCCGACTACAGCCTGAAGATTTTCGACACTACCCTGCACACGCTCATGGAAGTGCGCGAAAACCTCGACCCCCATGCCTTACAGATGGCAGTCACGGCCATGGCCGGGGCCAATCGGGTCGAATTTTATGGGTTTGGCGCTTCCGGTGCAGTGGCTGCCGACGCGCAGCACAAGTTCTTTCGTTTGCTGCTGACCGCGGCAGCGTATTCCGACCCGCACATGCAGGCGATGTCGGCGGTCACGCTCAAGCCGACAGACGTCGCGGTATGCATTTCCCAGTCGGGGCGCTCCAAGGACTTGCTGATCACCGCCAATCTGGTCCGCGAGAGCGGCGCAACGCTGATTACCCTGTGCCCGAGCCAGACGCCGCTGGCCGAGCTGTCTTCGGTCAATCTGGCTATCGATGTACATGAAGACACCGAAATCTACACGCCGCTGACGTCCCGTATCGCGCACCTGGTGGTGATCGATGTGTTGGCGATGGGCGTGGCAATGGCCCGCGGCCCGAGCCTGGTCAATCACCTCAAGAGCGTCAAGCGCAGCCTGCGTGGCTTGCGTCTGTCGCCGAAGTCGATAAAGACTCACGAAGACTGATCGCTCAACCGAGCGGAATTCATCGATCTGTCATCTGCATGCCGCCTGATTGTCACCGCAGCGCTCCATTCTGGTGCTCCCACAAAACGTATTGGGAGACAGGATATGGCTCGGCATTACGATGATTTACCTACCAGCACCGTGAAAACCCGCCGTCAGCAGGAAGACCAGCGTCGCATGGAGTTTCGTCGGGCTATCGAGAGCTATAGTGAAGCGCGTCAGCTTAATCAGGAGCTGTGTGACTACATGGACGGCATGGACAACGCTGTATGGCAGACTATCAAGTTGCCCGCGGTCGACCGTCGAAACGCTCGACAAGCTGGCTGATCTGCGCACGTTCGGTGCGGATGAACGCAAGAAAGGCATGTGCCACGGGTGAAAGGCGTTTGTCTCTGGCCTGAGCCACGCACCAGCTTCGATACAGCGGCAGCTCCGCCACGGGTAGCTCCACGAGAGCACCGGTGGCGAGTTCCTGGCAGACCGCATGCCGCGTCAGAATCGCCAGTCCCAGCCCGGCGACCACACATTCGCGTTGCGCCTCGCTGGAAGACACCTCCAGCGTCTGCGTGAAATGCACGCGTTTCTCTTTGAAGTACTCCTCGCAAGCCCGGCGTGTGCCCGACCCCGTTTCCCGGGTCAGTAGCGGCCAGGGCTCCAGGTCTTTCAAATTCAGCGTCGCAAGGCTGCTCAGCGGATTGTCAGGCGGAGCTACGGCGACAATCGGGTTGTTGAGAAAGGGTAGAAACTCCAGGCCCATATCCAGCGGCACCGCTGACATCACTACAAGGTCATCGCGGTTGTCCGATAATCGCCTGATGATCTGTGCACGATTGACCACCATCAAACTCAGGCTGACTTCCGGGTGCTGACGCTTGAACGCAGCGAACAGGTGCGGAATGAAATACTTGCAGCTGGATTCAATCGCCAGCTTCAACTGGCCTTGCAGTGAGCCCTGCATGTCCGAAAGCTGCATGTCCAGACTTTCCAGGCGTCCGAAAATATCCCGACTGGCCAGTTGCAGTGCCTGCGCCGCCTCAGTGAGGTAGAGCTTTTTGCTGACGTATTCGAACAGCGGCTGGCCGATCAGCTCTTCAAGCTGGCGAATCTGCAGGCTGACGGCAGGCTGCGTCAGAGACATCTCTTCGGCTGCACGGCTGTATGAGCGCAGATCGCATACTTCATTGAAAATACGCAGCTGACGCAATGTCATACGCATCAATGACTTACGCATTTATAAAAGCTTCCTGAGACGACAAGAAGTTTCAACTATAAGCTTTTACTTATGCATCACCCAACTTTTACTCATTTTTGTTAATCCTTGATTCGGCATAGGGTGTCCCTGCGGCATTCAGTCACATGCCCTGTTACAAAAACGGGTCGAGGAAAACGCCAGTGATAACAAAAATTCTGATCGCCAACCGCGGGGAGATTGCCGTCCGGATCGTGCGCGCCTGCGCCGAGATGGGCATTCGCTCGGTCGCGATCTTTTCCGACGCTGACCGGCATGCCCTGCATGTCAAACGTGCTGACGAAGCCTATAGCATTGGTGCCGAACCGTTGGCCGGTTACCTGAACCCGCGCAAGCTGGTGAATCTGGCGGTAGAGACTGGCTGCGATGCGCTGCATCCCGGTTATGGCTTTCTGTCGGAGAACGCCGAACTGGCCGACATCTGTGCTGAACGTGGCATTAAGTTTATCGGTCCGTCCGCAGAAGTGATTCGTCGCATGGGTGACAAGACCGAAGCGCGGCGCAGCATGATCAAGGCCGGTGTGCCGGTTACGCCCGGCACCGAAGGCAACGTAGCGGACATCGACGAGGCGCTGGTAGAAGGCGAGCGTATTGGTTACCCGGTGATGCTCAAGGCCACCTCCGGGGGCGGCGGGCGCGGCATACGCCGTTGCAACAGCCGCGAAGAACTTGAGCAGGCATTCCCTAGGGTGATTTCCGAAGCGACCAAGGCCTTTGGCTCGGCGGAAGTGTTTCTCGAGAAGTGCATCGTCAATCCCAAGCATATCGAAGCGCAGATTCTGGGCGACAGCTTCGGCAATGTGGTGCACCTGTTTGAGCGCGACTGTTCGATTCAGCGCCGTAACCAGAAGCTCATCGAAATCGCCCCCAGCCCGCAACTGACTCCCGAGCAGCGTGCTTATATCGGTGATCTGTCGGTGCGTGCGGCCAAGGCTGTCGGTTACGAGAACGCAGGGACCGTGGAGTTTTTGCTCGCCGAGGGCGAGGTGTACTTCATGGAAATGAATACCCGGGTTCAGGTCGAGCACACCATCACCGAAGAAATCACCGGCATCGATATTGTTCGCGAGCAGATCCGTATTGCGTCCGGCCTGCCGCTGTCGATCAAGCAGGAAGACATCATTCACCGCGGTTTTGCCCTGCAATTCAGGATCAATGCCGAAGACCCGAAGAACAACTTCCTGCCCAGTTTCGGCAAGATCACCCGCTATTACGCGCCCGGAGGACCAGGCGTGCGCACCGATACGGCGATTTACACCGGCTACACCATTCCGCCGTTTTACGACTCGATGTGCCTGAAGCTGATCGTCTGGGCGCTGACCTGGGAGGAGGCGATGGACCGTGGCCTGCGTGCGCTGGATGACATGCGCCTGCAAGGAGTGAAGACCACGGCTGCCTATTACCAGGAAATTCTGCGTAACCCGGAATTTCGCAGCGGTGAATTCAACACCAGCTTTGTCGAGAGCCACCCCGAGCTGACCAATTATTCGATCAAGCGCAAACCCGAAGAGCTGGCTCTGGCCATCGCCGCCGCCATTGCCGCACACGCCGGTCTGTAAGGAATAGTGAAATGTCCAAAAAGATTTTCGTAACCGACACCATCCTGCGTGACGCTCACCAATCATTGCTGGCGACCCGCATGCGTACCGAGGATATGCTGCCGATCTGCGACAAGCTCGACAAGGTCGGGTACTGGTCGCTGGAAGTCTGGGGCGGCGCGACCTTCGATGCCTGCGTGCGTTTTCTCAAGGAAGATCCGTGGGAGCGCCTGCGTCAACTGCGCGCTGCCTTGCCCAATACCCGGTTGCAAATGCTCCTGCGCGGCCAGAACCTGCTGGGCTATCGGCATTACAGCGATGACGTGGTCAAGGCGTTCGTCGCCAAAGCAGCGGTGAATGGTATCGATGTGTTCCGTATTTTCGATGCCATGAACGATGTGCGTAACCTGCGGGTTGCCATTGAAGCGGTGAAAGCTGCGGGCAAGCATGCGCAGGGCACCATCGCTTACACCACCAGCCCGGTGCACACCATCGAAGCGTTCGTCGCGCAGGCCCGGCAGATGGAGGCGATGGGCTGCGATTCGGTGGCGATCAAGGACATGGCCGGTCTGTTGACTCCCTATGCCACGGGTGAACTGGTCAAGGCGCTGAAAGCCGAACAGTCGCTGCCGGTGTTCATTCACTCCCACGATACCGCAGGCCTGGCTGCCATGTGCCAGCTCAAGGCCATTGAAAGCGGCGCGGACCATATCGATACGGCGATCTCCAGCTTTGCCTGGGGCACCAGTCATCCGGGCACAGAGTCGATGGTTGCGGCGCTCAAGGGCAGCGAGTTCGACACCGGGCTGGACCTGGAGCTGTTGCAGGAAATTGGTCTGTATTTCTACGCGGTGCGTAAGAAGTATCACCAGTTCGAAAGCGAATTCACGGCGGTCGATACCCGTGTGCAGGTCAATCAGGTGCCTGGCGGGATGATTTCCAACCTGGCCAATCAGCTCAAGGAGCAGGGCGCGCTCAATCGCATGGGCGAAGTGCTGGCTGAAATTCCGCGCGTACGCAAAGACCTCGGTTATCCACCGCTGGTAACGCCGACCTCACAGATCGTCGGTACTCAGGCGTTCTTCAATGTGCTGGCTGGCGAGCGCTACAAGACCATCACCAATGAAGTGAAGCTTTATCTACAGGGCGGTTATGGCAAGGCGCCGGGGCCGGTGGATGAAAAGCTGCGTCGTCAGGCCATTGGCAATGAAGAACTGATCGATGTTCGCCCTGCCGATCTGCTCAGGCCGGAGATGACCAAGCTGCGTGCCGATATCGGCGCATTGGCCAAATCCGAAGAGGACGTGCTGACGTTTGCCATGTTCCCGGACATCGGCCGCAAGTTTCTTGAAGAGCGTGCAGCTGGAACGCTGACGCCGGAAGCGCTGCTGCCGATTCCCGAAGCCGGAAGCGTGGCCAGAGCGGGCGGCGAGGGCGTGCCGACCGAGTTCGTTATTGATGTGCACGGCGAAACCTATCGGGTCGACATCACCGGCGTGGGCGTCAAGGCCGAGGGCAAGCGCCACTTCTACCTGTCCATCGATGGCATGCCGGAAGAAGTGGTGTTCGAACCGCTCAACGAATTTGTCGGCGGCGGTGCCAGCAAACGCAAGCTGGCTCATGCACCGGGCCACGTCAGCACCACCATGCCGGGCAATATCGTCGATGTGCTGGTCAAGGAAGGCGATATGGTCAAAGCAGGGCAGGCGGTATTGATCACCGAAGCCATGAAGATGGAAACCGAGGTCCAAGCGTCGGTCGCGGGCAAGGTTGTGGCGATTCACGTTGCCAAGGGCGACCGCGTCAATCCGGGTGAGGTTCTGGTCGAGATCGAAGGCTGACCGGGCACATACAGATAATTCAACGATTTACCTCAGGGAAGCACTCGTGGCTTCCCTTTTTTTATTCTGTGCAGGCGGGCCCGGTTGTCACGGCTATCGTTGCGCACGCTCCAGCATGGGAATGCCGTTCTCGACGCTCTGCGTCCTCAGGATCAGCGAAACGCCTCAAGCCCTTTGATCTGCTGCCCGTCCGCGAAGTTATCCACAGCCAGCCAGCTTTCGAACGCTTTTTGCAGTTCAGGCCATTCGCTGTCGAGTATCGAGTACCACGCTGTATCCCTGCTCTGGCCCTTGACTACCATGTGCTGGCGGAAGGCGCCTTCGTAACTGAAGCCGAAACGTTGGGCTGCGCGTTTGGAGCGGGCGTTGTTGGCGTTGCACTTCCATTCCAGGCGGCGATAGCCCAATGCGAAGGCTTCTCTGGCCAGCAGGTAGATGGCTTCGGTGCCTTTTGGGGTGCGTTGCATGGCCGCGCTGAAGGTGACATGACCTATTTCGATACGCCCGTGGGCGGCGACGATCGACATCAGGCTGATGACACCTTCGGCTTTACCGGTCTGCTGATCGACGACCGTATAAAACCACGGGTCGGACGCGACCTGATGCCCGGCCAGCCATGCATCGAACGCACTGCGTTCGATAAAAGGCCCGTAAGGCAGGTAATCCCACAGTTTCGGGTCGGCATTCGGCCCCTGAAGTGCAGCCCACAAATCATCGGCGTGACGTGTGGCGTCGAGTTTCTCCAAGCGAATGAAACGGCCTGTCAGAGTCTTGGTTGTGGGCAATGCAGCGGCTTGCCAGTCCAGCAGAGTGTCGGACATCAATCACTTCCTGTTTCAGAGCGCTTTGCGAAATTGTATGAGGCCAGGCCGTTCGGCAATCCTTTCATACAACTGAATGGCTGTGGCGTTGGTTTCGTGGGTCAGCCAGTGCACCTTGTCGCAACCGTCTCCCTTGGCCGTTGCGTAGACAAACTCGATCAGTTGCCTGCCAATGCCTGTTCCGCGTTGTTCGGGGGCGACGATCAGATCTTGCAGGTAACAGGCGTTGTTGATGCTCCAGTTAGAGCGATGGTAGATGAAGTTCACCATGCCCACCGCGTCGCCATCCAGCCAGGCCAGCGCCGAGTGGGTCGGTTCGTTCGGGTCCACAAGGCGTTGCCAGGTGACATCGCTGACACTTTCGGCCAGCTCGGTATTGTAGAAGCGCAGATAGGCCTGCCATAGAGGCAGCCAGGCCTTATGGTCGTCGACAGTAACGGCGCGAATCCGGACATCGGTCATGACGTTCTCCCTGCGCTCATCAAACGAGCGATTTGCTGATCGTTTGCATCCTCGCTTGCAGCGAGGCCGTCGCGTACACCGGCCATGTCCGAAGCGCTGCGGTTCTGGCTGAGTTTGCGTTTGCCTTGCAGCCGTTGTACGGGAATTGCAAACCCTGCAATCGCCCCCAGCATTTTTGCAATGTAGTCCGCAGGTGCATCCTCGATTGACCAGGGTTGCGGGCGGCTGGACTCATGGCGATGGGTCAGGTCAGCCAGCAATTGGTGCAGTTGCGCTGCATCGGTAAAAACCGTGGCCTGCCCGTAGGCATGTACGGCTAGATAGTTCCAGGTAGGTACAACCTTGCCGTGTTCTGCCTTGCTCGGGTAGAAAGACGGGCTCACATAGGCATCGCCGCCGGGAAAAATCACCAGCGCTTCGACACCTGAGTCCAACTGCTGCCACTGTGGGTTGGCTCTGGCCAGATGCCCGTAAAGCGTGCCGTGCGGACCTTCATCGCGGCGCAACAGCAGCGGCAAGTGGGTCGCGTGCAATCCTTCTTCACCCTGTGTGACAAGAATAGCCAGGCGAGTCTGATCCATCTGCTCGTGCAGGCTGAGCGTATCGTTTTCCTTGAAGGCGGCAGGTATGTACATGGTCATGTTCCTTGGCTGATGGAGCGATCCTAGGCAAGGCATTGGTCTGATGTAAGATCCATTTTTTATAAATTTCATGGGACCAATTAATGCCCATCGCCCCTGTCGCGTTTCCACCCACGCTTACCGGCATTGAGCTGGACCCGAATCACGGCTTGAGCAAGCAGCTCTACGAGATTTTGCGCCAGCAAGTGCTGGATGGGCGCTTGAGTGGCGGCATGCGTCTGCCAGCCAGCCGCGATTTGGCACATTTACTGGGCATCTCCCGTAACAGCGTCATGCGGGCCTATGACCAGCTGTATGCCGAGGGTTTCATCGAAGGGCGTGTTGGCGACGGTACGTATGTTGCGCAGCTGTCTGAACGAAGCGCCGCGCCTCGACGGCCTGGCCGTAAAAAACTATCCACCAACTTACCCACAGGTGTATCCACAGGGTTACACACAGGTTTGTCCACAATTGCGGCGGAAATGCCGTCGAATTGTTCCGATGAAGTTATCCACAACCCGACACGCGTGCTGCTCGAAAAGCATCATTTGCACGAGCCGCCGACGGGTAGGCCGCGGGCTTTTCGAGTAGGCGTTCCAGCCTTCGATCTTTTTCCATTTGCCTTGTGGGGCAAGCTGTATGCGGCCTTTTGGCGCAAGCCGGACCTTGCTCAGCTGGGTTACGGCACCGCTGCGGGAGATTCGCGGCTGCGTGAGTTGATTGCCGTTTATCTTCGTTCATCGCGTGGGCTGCACTGCACGGCTGAGCAAATTGTGATCACCAGCGGCGCACAACATGCAATCAGCCTTTGTGCACAGTTGCTTTTGACGCCGGGCGATAGCGTTGCTGTGGAAAATCCAGGCTATCGGGCAGCGGGTCACGCGTTTGCGCTGGCAGGTGCGCGATTGCACGGCGTGCCTGTGGATAACGAGGGCATGCATTGCGCCGATCTTGAGCAGGCCAATTGCAGATTGGCGTACGTGACCCCTTCGCATCAGTACCCGACCGGCGTAGTCATGAGCCTGGCACGGCGCCTGGAATTACTGGCCTGGGCCGAGAGGCACCAGAGCTGGATTGTCGAGGACGATTACGATGGTGAGTATCGGTACAGCGGTTCGCCATTGGCCCCGTTGGCTGCGCTCGACCAGAGCGGTCGAGTGCTCTACGTCGGTACGTTCGGCAAAATCGCCTTTCCGGCGCTGCGCCTCGGGTATCTGGTTCTGCCTGAGCAACTTGTCCTCCCGTTCAGCCAGCGCAAGGCGGTAGACATGCGCCATACCGAGATTGGCGTGCAGGCGGTCATGGCGCAATTCATTGCGTCGGGGCACTTTCAACGACACATCCGTCGTATGCGTCGCGCGGCGCTGAGCCGTCGTAATGCGCTGCTGGATAACTGGCCCGCCGATATAGCAGGGTGCGCTGCAATGCCCAAGGTGGTTGCAGGGCTGCATGTGATGGTCAAGGTAGACAGTATCGCGCGTGAGCAGGCACTGATTGCCAAGGCTGGCAGCGTCGGCGTCGAGATGAATGCCTTGAGTGATTACTGGCTGCCCGAGTCCAGCGAGCCTGTGGATAACCGCGCCGGGCTGGTGCTGGGTTTTGCCGCAGTGCCCGAGGTCGAGATTGCCGAAGCATTGAACAGGCTGCGCAAGGCCTGGTCCGAGTAGTCCCGCTGGCAGGCGTATAATCTGCACTTTCTGTTACTTGTCCTGAGATACCCATGAACAACTCTCTTACTGCAACACCCGGACGCAAGTTCGGCGCGCCGCTGGCCGCGCTGTTCCTGCTGCTGATGGGCGCCCAGTTTCTGCTGCTCAGTGTCGGCACCCGTCAGGTAATGCTGTGGATCGTCGGCGCAGCGCTGGGCGTGACGCTGTATCACGCGGCATTCGGCTTCACCTCGGCGTGGCGGGTGTTTATTCGTGAGCGCCGCGGTGCGGGTTTGCGGGCGCAAATGGTCATGCTGGCGGTGGCCGTGGTGCTGTTTTTCCCTGCGCTGGGTGCTGGCACGCTGTTCGGTCAGCCTGTTACCGGACTGGTCGCGCCGGTCGGAATTTCGGTCGTCGTCGGTGCGTTCATCTTCGGTATCGGCATGCAACTGGGCGGTGGCTGTGCGTCCGGTACGTTGTTCACTGCAGGTGGCGGCAATGCACGCATGCTGGTGACGCTGCTGTTTTTCATCCTCGGTTCGTTGATTGCGACCCATCACGTTGACTGGTGGTTTGCGCTGCCTGCGTTCCCGGCAGTTTCAGTGGTCAAGACCTTCGGCGTGATGCCTGCGCTGATCGTGAATCTTGCTCTGTTCGCCTTGATCGCCTTCATAACCGTGAAGCTCGAAAAGCGGCGTCATGGACAGCTTGAAGCACCGGTCAGCACTGATCACCGTGGGCTGAGCCGGGTGCTTCGCGGACCGTGGGTTCTGGTCTGGGGCGCTGTCGCGCTGGCGCTGCTCAATTACGCAACACTGGCGCTGGCAGGGCGTCCTTGGGGCATCACCTCGGCGTTCGCGCTGTGGGGCGCGAAGGTGGCCAGTGGTCTGGGTGTGGACGTCGGCAGCTGGGTGTTCTGGCAGAGCGCGGCGAATGCCAAGGCGTTGGCGGCTCCGGTGTGGGAAGACGTCACCAGTGTGATGGACATCGGCATCATGCTCGGTGCCTTGCTGGCGGCAGGGCTGGCCGGCCGTTTTGCGCCGAGCCTGGACATTCCCACGCGCTCGCTGGTTGCTGCGGTCATCGGCGGGTTGCTGCTGGGTTATGGCTCGCGTCTGGCCTACGGCTGCAACATCGGCGCGTACTTCAGCGGTATTGCTTCGGGCAGCCTGCACGGCTGGCTGTGGCTCGTTGCAGCCTACGCCGGTAACGTGATCGGCGTCCGCCTGAGGCCGATTTTCTTCGCTGGCGAACGCCCGCAAGTGGCGCTGACTGGCTGCTGAGGAAGTCTGTAACCCCGAGATAAAGCGGGTCGTTTGCGAACCATCTGCCGGTTTGGCATTCAAAGCCATGCAGCAGATGTCAGCCTGCGATTCGCTTCTTTTTCGGTGGGGTAGTTCTTTTGCAGCAAACGATCATTTCGAAAATCCGTTTTCTCGGCAAGACCATCGGTTACGTGGGTTGGTCGCTTTTCTGGTTGTTGATCTGGGATGTGATCGTCACGGTCGACTTCATGCTGTATCTGGAGCGCAAGATTACATTGCCCTCCATGCCGTTGACCCTGCTGGGCTCGGCACTTGTGGTCCTCACCAGCTTTCGTAATTCCAGCGCCTACAACCGCTGGTGGGAAGCGCGAACGTTGTGGGGTGCGCTGGTCAATAGTTCGCGCAGCTTCGCTCGGCAGGTGTTGACTCTGGTCGAGGATGACGACGGGATCAACCCGGTCAAGGCCACGCTGTTGCGTCGCCATGTTGCCTACGTGAAGTGCCTGTCCGCGCACCTGAAAGGCGCCAAGTGTGGCGACGAGATTCAGATGCTGATTCCTCGCGAGGAATTCGAGCGCCGTCACGACACCAACAATTTCCCCAACGATCTGCTCAACACCTCCGCAGCGCTGTTGGCCAAGGAGTATCAGGCGGGGCGGCTGGACAGCATTCGTCTGGCGCGTCTGGAGTCGACCATGGTGGACATCTCCAATTGCCAAGGCGGTATGGAGCGTATTGCCAACACACCATTGCCTTATCCGTATGTCGCCTTTCCACGCCTGTTCATCACGCTGTTCTGCCTGATCGTACCGATTGGCCTGGTGGAGACTCTGGGCTGGTTCACGCCGCTGGCATCAACCGTGGTGGGTTTCATGCTGTTGGCCATCGAAAAGATCGGTACTGACCTGCAGAGCCCGTTCCGTGCCAGTGAACATGAGATTCAGATGACGGCGTTGTGCGAAAACATCGAGCGCAATCTGGATTCGATGCTCAGGGGCGCGCAGGAAGAAAGCAAGGCTTCGTAAAGAGGGTGAGGCGTTGCGCGTGTGCAGAACGCCTCGGATAACGCGGAGATTGCAGCTGCTTAACGCAGCTCGCCACACAGGTCCAGTTCGACCAGCCGCCTGACTTCCTCGGTCGTCAGGTTTGCCCCCAGCAGTGCATGCAGTTTGCCAAGCGCTGCCTCACGGGTCATGCCGCCACCGGAAAGCACGCCTGCACCGCGCAGGCGGCTGCCCGCTTCGTAGACATCCAGCTCGACACCGCCTTCGTGGCACTGGGTAATCGCGACAACGCAGATACCCAGTGCTCGTGCATTTTCCAGGCTGGCCAGAAACTGCGGATCATCACTTGGCCCGGTGCCGCTGCCGAAGCACTCAAGCACCAGACCCCGAATACCGCTGTTGATCAGACCGTCCAGCTGAGCTGCGCCGACGCCGGGAAACAGCGGCAACACGGCGACCTCTGCCAGCGTCTTCGCCTGCCGGTAGTGCAGTGCATCGGGCAGCGAAACCACCGCATGACCGCCACGCGAACGTTGCAGCGGTGCGAACGGTTGACGACCGAAGCTGCGAATTTTCGCGCAGCGCACAGGCGTCATCAGTTGCCCGTGGAAATACAGCTGAACGCCTGACACCAGACCCGAACCCAGTGCCAGCAGTGCACCGTTGACGTTTTCCCAGGCATCGCTGTCCTGCACGCCAGCGGGCAGCATCGAGCCGGTGAACACGACGGGGGCATGGAAACCCAGCAGCTGGAAGCACATGGCCGCCGCGCTGTATGCCAGGGTGTCGGTGCCATGCAGCACCAGAACGGCGTCGCAGCCATCGACCTCCACCGCCTCGATCACCGCCTCACGCAGGCGCAGCCAGTAGGAAGGGGTCATGTTGGCGCTGTCGATCAGCGGCGACATCTCGCGAAAGCGCCACTGCGGCACCCGCAGTTCCGGGTGCTCGGCCAGTTGCCCGGCCATCCGCGCCTCGAAACCCGAGGCGGGTGCCAGGCCGTTGGCGCTGGCCTGCATGCCAATGGTGCCGCCGGTGTAAAGAACCATGACGCTCTGAGCGGGTTTATGTGCATGATCAGTCATGGTTGTTCTCCGGCGTAAGGTCGCGTTGGTTATCGTGCTTCGGGTACAGGCTTGGCGGCCGCTTCGGCGTCCTGTGTCGACTGACGGGTCGGATTGGCTGGCCATGCGTTGCGGTCCAGGTCCAGATCAGGGAACTGGCTGGAATCGAACACCGGCGTCTTGATGCCAGCCCGACGCTGCGAATCGTAGTCGTTCAGAATGCGCTTGACGACTTTGAACAGCATGGCGAGCGCGATCAGGTTGACGAACGCCAGCATGGTCATGGTGATGTCGGCGAATGCCAATACATCTTTCAGGTCGACGACGGCACCCCACATGATCAACACCAGCACCGCGATACGGTAGATGATGATGGTCTGGATCTTCTCGCCAAACAGGAACCGCAGGCTGTTTTCACCCAGGTAGTAGTTGTAGAGAATCGAGGTGAAGACGAACAGTGCCAGCGCCACGCTGATGAAGATTCGGCCCCAGTCACCGACTACTGCGGCCAGCGAGTTCTGCGCCAGAACGATGCCGTTGCCGTCGTAACCGATGTCGTAGATACCGGACAGCAGGATCAGCAAGGCGGTGCAGGTGCAGATCACGAAGGTGTCGAGGAACACGCTGAACGCCTGAACCACGCCTTGTGCAACCGGGTGCTCTACATGCGCCACAGCGGCCACGTTGGGCGCGCTGCCCAGACCGGCTTCGTTGGCGAACACGCCACGCTTGACGCCCATCACGATAGCGCTGCCGATCAGGCCGCCGAATACCGGGTCAAGACCAAAGGCGCTTCTGACGATGGTCATCAGCATGCCGGGAACGTGGTCGATCTGCAGAACGATGACGTAGATGGTGACCGCGATGTAGATCAGGGTCTTGACCGGAACCAGCAGGTCGGAAATTGCCGCGATACGCTTGATGCCGCCGACGAAGGCCAGACCCAGCAGCACGACCAGACAGATGCCGGTGGTACGGGTGTCGATGTTGAACGCGCTTTTCAGCGAGTCGGTCACGGCGTGGGATTGCAGGCCGTTGAAGGCAAAACCGAAGGTCACCAGCAACAGTACGGCCATGACCATGCCTAGCCAGCGCTTGCCCAGACCGTGCTGGATGTAAAACGCCGGACCGCCGCGGAACTGCCCTTCGGAATCCTTGCGTTTATAGAGCTGAGCGAGTGAACACTCGATGAAGCTGCTGGACATGCCGACCAGTGCGGTGACCCACATCCAGAATACGGCGCCCGGACCGCCCAGCGTTACGGCAATGCCGACGCCTGCGATGTTGCCTGCTCCGACGCGGCCCGCAAGGCTGAGCATCAGGGCCTGGAACGAACTCAACTGACCTGCGCTGCTGCGCAGACTGTCGCGAAAAACCGAGAACATGTGGAAAAAGTGTCGAAACTGAACGAAACGCGAGCGGATCGTGAAGTAACTACCCAGGCCAACGATAAGTACGATCAGTACCTTACCGGAGAGAAAGTCGTTAATCATTTCCAGCATTTTTGTTATTCCTCGCTACTTTTGAGGGGGCGCACTATACCGGTGCAAAGTTTTTACGTCTGTAGTCGCTTTCTTGGACGTCTGATTCTTCATTCGCGACGATGAATGAATACTTCCACGGATTACTCCGCCAAAGTGGGGTGCCGAAGGCTCTGGGTCCAGTGTCGGAGCCCTTTGCTGCGGGCAAAAAAAAGGGTCTGGAGAATCACTCCCAGACCCTCAAAAAATTGAGGGGTGTCTAGGCCCTCAATCTGGTGAGCTTGGTGCGCAGGTCATTTCCTGTCAGGCCTTCAAGGGGGCCAGACGCGGAGCGATCATGTTTTCCGGGCGCAGGATGTCGTCGAGCATGGCATCGTCGAGCAGACCTTCCTCACGCACCAGTTCCAGCACGCCGCGGCCGGTTTCCAGCGCGATGCGGGCGATACGGGTGGAGTTTTCGTAACCGATGTAGGGGTTCAGTGCGGTCACCAGACCGATCGAATGCTCGACCAGCTCGCGGCAGCGCTGTTCGTTGGCCGTGATGCCCACAATGCAGTGCTCGCGCAGCATGTCCATGGCGCGCTGCAACAGGCGGATCGAGTCGAAGATCTTGTAAGCGATCAGCGGCTCCATCACGTTGAGCTGCAATTGTCCGCCTTCAGCGGCCATGGTCAGCGACAGGTCGTTGCCGATGATTTCGAAAGCAACCTGATTGACCGCTTCCGGGATTACCGGGTTGACCTTGCCGGGCATGATCGAGCTGCCTGGCTGGCGTGCCGGCAGGTTGATTTCGTTGATCCCGGTGCGTGGGCCGCTGGACAGCAGGCGCAGGTCGTTGCAGATCTTCGACAGCTTGACTGCAGTACGCTTGAGCATGCCCGAGAACAGTACGAAGGCGCCCATGTCGGAGGTCGCTTCGATCAGGTCGGCTGCCGGCACCAGCGGCTGGCCGCTGATCAGCGCCAGGCGGTCGACGGCAAGCTTTTGATAGCCAGGGTCGGCGTTGATGCCGGTGCCGATGGCGGTGCCGCCCAGGTTCACTTCGGTCAACAGCTCGGGTGCCAGGCTGCGCAGGCGGTTGAGGTCTTCTGTCAGGGTGGTGGCAAAGGCGCGGAATTCCTGACCCAGGGTCATTGGCACAGCGTCCTGCAACTGGGTACGACCCATCTTCAGCACATGATTGAATTCTTCGCCCTTGGCGGCGAAGGCCTGAATCAGGCTGGACAGGCTGGCGAGCAGGGCGTCGTGACCCAGCAGCAGACCCAGGCGGATCGCGGTCGGGTAGGCGTCGTTGGTCGACTGCGCCATGTTTACATCGTTGTTGGGGTGCAGGTGCTTGTATTCGCCTTTCTCGAAGCCCATGGTTTCCAGGGCGATGTTGGCGATGACTTCGTTGGCGTTCATGTTGGTGGACGTGCCGGCGCCGCCCTGAATCATGTCGACCACGAACTGATCGTGGAAGTCGCCACGGATCAGGCGGGCGCAGGCCTCGCTGATGGCCGCATGCTTGGTATCGTTGAGGTGTCCGAGCTGGTGGTTTGCATCAGCTGCCGCCTGTTTGACCATGGCCAGGGCCACAACCAGTTTAGGGTAGTGCGAAAGCGGCACGCCGGAGAGGTGAAAGTTGTTCACCGCTCGCAGGGTCTGGATGCCGTAATACGCGTTGGCAGGTACTTCGAGAACACCAAGCAGGTCTTTTTCGATGCGCGATGATGCAGGCGAGGACATGATAAAAGAAGTCTCAAAAAGGCACGGACAATGCCGGAACGCCGCGAATATTGGGCTTGCCGCCCCGTCTTGACCAATGCTGTTAAACGCTGGCCTATGCAATAACGGCATAATCAGGCTGTGACCTGGATTCCGTTCGGTGCGTAAAGGGGGCAAAATGTCGCACCCGGCCGCCTTGCCAGAGCCGTCTGGTCATGTATCCGCAGCGCGTTGCCGGGCGTCCCACCGGGGTCGCTTCAAACCGGTTGCGTGCAGGGCATGCGCAGTTGCCTGTCGAAGCAGTCATCCATTGTCCGGGAGGACCTGATGAATCTGGAAAGCAAATGGCTGGAGGATTTCAGCGCCCTGGCGGCCACCCGCAGCTTTTCCCAGGCGGCCGAGCGTCGTTTCGTGACTCAGCCAGCGTTCAGTCGGCGTATCCGCAGTCTTGAGTCGGCCTTGGGGCTGACGCTGGTCAATCGTTCGCGCACGCCCATCGAACTGACCGCTGCCGGGCAACTGTTTCTGGTCACCGCGCGTACGGTGGTCGAACAACTGGGTGAGGTCGTGCGCCATCTGCATCACCTGGAAGGCGGGCAGGGCGAGGTCATGCAGGTGGCTGCGGCACACTCCCTGGCGTTGGGGTTCTTTCCGCGCTGGATCGCCCAGTTACGTAATGAAGGGCTGAACATTGCCACCCGGCTGGTGGCCACCAACGTTGGCGATGCCGTACATGCGCTGCGTGAAGGGGGCTGTGATCTGATGCTGGCGTTCTACGATCCTGACGCCGCGCTGCAAATGGACGCTGAAATCTTCCCTTCGCTGCATCTGGGGCATACCGAGATGTTGCCGGTCTGCGCCGCCGATGCCGACGGGCAGCCGTTATTCGACATGGAAGGCGAGGGCAGTGTGCCGTTGCTTGCCTACAGCGCCGGGGCCTTTCTCGGGCGCTCGGTGAATCTGCTGCTGCGTCAGCGCAACCTGCGGTTCACGACGGTTTACGAGACGGCGATGGCCGATAGCCTGAAAAGCATGGCACTGGAAGGGTTGGGCATCGCCTGGGTTCCGCAACTGAGTGTGCGCGCCGAACTGGCGCGCGGTGAACTGGTGGTGTGTGGCGGGCCGCAGTGGCATGTGCCGCTGGAGATTCGCCTGTACCGTTGCGCTCTGGTACGCAAGGCGAATGTGCGCCTGCTGTGGCGCAAGCTTGAGAGTGCAGCGTCGCCGGGCGAAGCATAAAAACGGCCTGTTGTGATGCATGACAACAGGCCGTTTGCTCAGCGAATAGATATGTTATCGACGTATTTGCGAATCAATTCCTTGTTGGCATCGCTGAAGTAATAGCAGGGGATGATTGAGGTGGTGGAATATCCCCACATAGTCGTCTGGCATGGAAAACCGCTAGCCGCCTCATGCGTAGCGCCAAACAGGTGGCCGATCTCATGCGGCAGCGTGTTGTAATCTTTCAGGGACGCCATCGCGACGTGATGGCTTGTTGCTGCAACGCCGTGTAACGTCCCGTGGATTTTATTGGAAGTCACCAGCACGTATTTATGGCGCTCGGACGGGCGTGGCAGGTTTTTAGCGTCTGCGTAAGCGGTGCTCGTCTGAAATAGCCTGTATAACGACTGTTCATCCTCCTCCCCACGATAGGCGAAGTCTGTAAGGCCCGGTTCGTCGTTGATGAATGTGACCGTTGTCCTGCGCCCCGTGATTTCCTGCAACTGAGCGAGAAAGGGATTCAAGTAGTTGTCACCCAGTTCAGCGCGTTCATATTTTGTCAGTTGATCGTGCATGATCACGAACAGTCCCAGATTGGGGCCGTCGGCGCTGGCAAATGGCACGTAAAAAAAGACGGCAAGTGACAGCCAGACTGTCAGTTTGTTTTTCATTGGTACGTTCTCATCCTTGAGAGTCAGGTTAGATTGCGACTTCAATGTCGCGCTTCCAGTTAAACAAATACTGTCCGGGCCTGACAGTCCTGCTATATGGCTTAGCGTCGTAGGGCAAGGCCTTTCATGTTGTAAGGCGCGCTGGTTAACGTGTTGGAATTTCAGTGTGTCCGGCTCCAGGGCACGGCTTGCGTCGATCTCTGGCGGTGGTGCTGACAGAAGGTGATCGCAGGTGCTTTAAACTCACCACTTTGCGGTATACTGCGCGGCCTTTGGCCGGCTAAATCGGTCACTATTCGTACAACAAGCCACGCCGGTTCCCCCGCGTGGCTTGTTGTTTTCAGATGCGCCTGCGGGCGCCCGATGAGAGGCACGACGATGAGCGCACTGGTTGGCGTGATCATGGGCTCCAAGTCCGATTGGTCCACCCTTAGCCACACTGCCGACATGCTGGAAAAGCTCGGCATCCCTTATGAAGTCAAGGTGGTGTCAGCTCACCGCACGCCGGACCTGCTGTTCCAGTACGCCGACGAAGCAGAGGGCCGTGGCATTGAAGTGATCATCGCCGGTGCTGGCGGTGCAGCTCACTTGCCTGGCATGTGTGCCGCCAAGACCCACCTGCCTGTGTTGGGCGTTCCGGTACAGTCGTCGATGCTGTCGGGTGTCGACTCCTTGCTGTCGATCGTGCAGATGCCTGCCGGTATTCCGGTAGCGACCCTGGCCATCGGCAAAGCGGGGGCGATCAACGCTGCGCTGCTTTCGGCCAGTATCCTGGGCGCCAAACACCCTCAATTCCACGCAGCGCTGAAGAAATTCCGCACTGAGCAGACAGACAGCGTCCTGGACAATCCAGACCCACGCCACGCCTGAGGTTTTTCCATGAAGATCGGTGTAATCGGTGGCGGCCAGCTCGGCCGCATGTTGGCATTGGCAGGTACGCCGCTGGGCATGAACTTCGCCTTTCTCGATCCCGCGCCGGATGCCTGTGCTGCTGCACTTGGCGAGCATCTGCGTGCCGATTACGGCGATCTGGACCATCTGCGTCAGTTGGCGGATGAAGTCGATCTGGTGACCTTCGAGTTCGAAAGCGTGCCGGCCGAGACCGTGGCGTTTCTGTCACAGTTCGTACCGGTCTATCCGAGCGCCGAGGCGTTGCGCATTGCGCGTGACCGCTGGTTTGAAAAAAGCATGTTCAAGGATCTGGGCATTCCGACGCCGGCATTCGCCGATATTCAGTCGCAGGCCGATCTGGATGCTGCGGTGGCCAGCATTGGCCTGCCTGCGGTGCTCAAGACCCGCACGCTGGGTTATGACGGCAAGGGCCAGAAAGTCCTGCGCTCGGCAGCAGACGTGACCGATACATTCGCCGAGCTGGGAAGCGTGCCTTGCCTGTTGGAAGGCTTCGTGCCGTTCACTGGCGAAGTGTCGCTGATCGCCGTTCGCGCGCGTGATGGCGAGACCCGGTTCTACCCGCTGGTTCACAACACGCACGACAGCGGCATCCTGCGCCTGTCCATCGCCAGCACCGACCACCCTTTGCAGGCACTGGCCGAAGACTACGCCGGTCGCGTACTGAAGCAGCTGGATTACGTCGGCGTGCTGGCATTCGAGTTCTTTGAGGTCGACGGTGGCCTGAAAGCCAACGAGATTGCACCGCGGGTACACAACTCCGGTCACTGGACCACCGAAGGCGCCGAGTGCAGCCAGTTCGAAAACCACCTGCGGGCGGTTGCCGGTCTGCCGTTGGGCTCCACAGCCAAGGTCGGCGAGAGCGCCATGCTCAACTTCATCGGTGAAGTGCCAGCAGTGGACAAGGTCATCGCCGTCGAAGATTGCCACCTGCACCACTACGGCAAGGCGTTCAAGGCTGGCCGCAAAGTAGGGCACGCTACGGTCCGCAGCGCTGACCGCGCCACGCTGGATCGTCAGGTGAAGTTGGTTGAAGCGCTGATCAAGGGCTGATCAGGCCTGCGGCTGTCTTGCCAATACTTTGCGCTCGGCTTAATACACAAATCCAACTGACTATCGTGCCAATGCTCCGCGTTGGCATGCATTGTGTGACGCTCCGCGTCACAAATCTGCAGCTTGGCGCGGTATCAAGGGCAAAGGAGTCTCAGGCTTCGGTGCTGCCTGTATGTCGGGCTGGATTGAGTGATGCGCTATGGCTGCAATGTGACGCAGAGCGTCACGAAATGCATTACCACGCGGAGCGTGGGAACGAGAATTATCGGAGTGCCAGCCCTGTTTAGCCGTTCTGCGCTATCACCAGGCTCCGTCATTCATGAAGAATTCTCCACCTCGAAGCAAACTGTCCATTGCGCCGGAACCATTCCCTGCCGCTGTTCTCAGATAGCAGTAGGCCGGGGCTGCTCATTAGCCCAGGCATATTCACTTAATACAGAGGGAAATGGCATGGGTATCATTGGAACCATCTTTATCGGCCTGATCGTTGGTCTGTTGGCTCGCTTTCTGAAGCCGGGCGACGACAGCATGGGCTGGATCATGACCATCGTGCTGGGTATCGCCGGCTCGCTTGCAGCCACTTATGGTGGTCAGGCGCTGGGTATCTATCAAGCGGGCGAGGGTGCAGGTTTCCTCGGCGCGCTGGTAGGTGCAATCATCCTGCTGGTTATCTACGGCATGATCAAAAAGAAATAACGTTTAATGTTCAGCCCTCTGTTCTGCGCAGCACAGAGGGCTAGAATGCGCGGCAACTCTTCCTCCTTTGCCGAGCTTTATCATGCGCCGCTTCTTGTTGATGACTCTTCTGCTGCTATCCGGGTTTGCACACGCCCAGTTGCCGGAAACCGACTGGCTTGAGCTGATGCCCAAGTCCGATCAAAAAGCCCTCGAAGCCATGCCCGAGATTGACCACAATTCTCCGGAAGCCATGGGCACGTTCGACAGCAAGGGTGGCTTGAAGCAGAGCAAGGGTTTGCCAGCGGTCATGTATTCGACCAAGACCGTCCCGGCAATGAACGGCAAGACCATTCGTCTTGGCGGTTACCCTGTACCCCTCGAAACCGATGCCAAGGGCCACAGCACGCTGTTCTTCATCGTGCCTTATCCAGGTGCCTGCATCCATGTTCCGCCACCGCCGCCCAACCAGTTGGTGCTGGTGCGTTACCCCAAAGGCTTGAAACTGGATGATATCTACACACCACTGTGGGTAGAAGGCACCCTGAAAATCGAGAAGGTCAGTAACGACCTGGCTGATGCAGCGTATGCGATGGATGCGTCAAAGGTCCGTGTGGTGGTTGAATCGGACCTTTGAAGGCATATCTCTGATCAAATTTCGATCAGAGCGCCTCGCTCCAGATACTCACACCCAGAACATGCATCTGGTCGGGGGCCAGCGTCACCACGTCGTCCAGTACGTTGGCCGTTTCGACACAGACCATGCGCTGCCAGCCATCTGCTGCCATGTCGGTGAATTTGCCGGTTTTCTCGATCCACGGGTTCCACAGGATGGCTGATCTCGAGCCGGTGCTGCGAATGTGGATGCGGCGCTGCCATTGGGGGTCAACGATGCTGAGTACACCCGGCGTGTCCTTGTAGATACGGTCGGTTTCGCCAGTGAACGTCAGGTCGCCGGTCTGCTCGCGTTCTTCCCAGTTTGCCAGGGTTTCGACGTAGCGCAGGCCGTCGAGCCCTTCGACGCTGACCTGACGTACATCGCTGAGGGCGAAATAGGTATGCAGCGCCTGGCTGATCACCACAGGCTCAGTGCCACAGTTGTAGCTGACCAGACTGACATTCAGTGCGTGGTCCAGACGAATGCTTAGTTTCAGGGCGACGTTGTGCGGCCAGCCCGGCAAGTGGCCTTCGGCCTCGGGAAGGACGAACTCTACCAGCAGTGCATCGCCATCTGCTCCGATCCCCAGCAGCTGCCAATCCAGCGCTCGCACTTCACCATGCGCCTTGGCGGGTTCGCTGCTGTCGCGCATTGCCTGCACGCTTTGCGGGTTGCGTTCCAGATTACCGAACCACGGCCAGCAGATGGGCATGCCCGCGCGAATGGGTTTGCCTTGCTTGAAAACGGCTTCTTCATTCAGCCACACCAGCGGCTGCTGTCCGGCCACTTGATAGCTGAGGATATGTGCGCCCTGCTGGGCAACCAGCAGCTCTGCTTCGCCGTGGCGAATGCGCCAGCAGTTCAGTTCGTCGTACTGGACAGATTCAACGTTGGGTTCAACCGGGGATGTTGGCATGCAAAGTTCTCACTCAATGACCGTGACGAAAATAGACCGCTTCATGCAGGGCGAGTTTAACCGGACAGCCAGCCATGGGTTGAGCAACCATTTACCGTCGTGCGGGAACCGAGCGTGTCCGCCCGCTGGAATCTATGGCCACGAACACGAATGCGGCCTCAGTGACCTTGCGCCATTCGCTGGTGACCGGGTCATCGCTCCACACTTCGACCATCATCTTGATCGAGGTGCGTCCGACTTCCAGGGTGCGGGTATAAAAGGAAAGCTGTTCGCCAACCGCGACCGGAACCAGAAACGCCATGCGATCAATCGCAACGGTCGCTACACGGCCGCCAGCCACTTTACTGGCCATGGCTGTACCCGCCAGGTCCATCTGGGAGACCAGCCAGCCGCCGAAGATGTCGCCAAAGCCATTGGTTTCGCGGGGAAGGGCGGTAATTTGCAGTGCAAGGTCGCCTTGCGGAGTTGGATCTTCTTGTTCGAGCTCGATCATGCCTAGGGTGCCTCTGACCCATGACTCTCATTATTGTATGCCGCGGTTAACAGGCGCCATTCAAAACCATGCGCATGAACATTGTGTGTCCAGTGCCGGTGTGGCCCATAGAGAAACTCTGCGAAACCCGCTGATTCAGACGTTTTCGCACAACTTCCCACTGCTGCTGACGGCTTGCGAGTATATCGGGCGTTGCGTCATAGAACGACCGTCGGGTTTCCATTTTGTAATGATGCAGTTCTTGACATGTGTTTTTGAGAGCAATTTGCTATCTTGCTGGACCTCTACAGGTGACAAGACTGCCTGTACACGCAATTTTGGTGCCTATCTGCGCCTTTGCCCTCGACAATCGCTTCTGCACGGCACCCCGCAGCAGCCAGCGTTGCTGTCGCTTGCCCCTTTTCAAAGAACACGTAAAGAGAAGCCTTGTCATGTCATCTGTTCCTTCAAGTTCCACGCAGCCTGCGCGGCCTTTGACCCGCAGCGATTACAAAACCCTTTCGCTGTCTGCTCTGGGTGGCGCGCTGGAGTTCTACGACTTCATCATTTTCGTGTTTTTCGCGGCGGTGGTCGGCAAGCTGTTTTTCCCGGTGGACATGCCTGACTGGCTGCGCATGATGCAGACGTTCGGCATTTTCGCCGCCGGTTATCTGGCGAGGCCACTGGGCGGCATTATCATGGCGCACTTCGGCGATCTGCTGGGGCGCAAGAAAATGTTCACGCTGAGCATTTTCATGATGGCGGTGCCGACCCTGATCATGGGCTTGCTGCCGACCTACGCGCAGATCGGCATGTGGGCGCCGATTCTGCTGCTGTTGATGCGCGTCATTCAAGGCGCCGCCATCGGCGGTGAAGTGCCTGGCGCCTGGGTATTCGTCTCCGAGCATGTACCCGCCCGTCGTGTCGGGTATGCCTGCGGCACCCTGACCGCGGGCCTGACAGCGGGCATCCTGCTGGGCTCGCTGGTCGCCACGGCGATCAACAGTATTTATACCCCGGTCGAAGTGTCGGATTACGCCTGGCGGATCCCTTTCCTGCTGGGTGGCGTGTTTGGCCTGATGTCGGTTTATCTGCGTCGTCTGTTGCACGAAACGCCGGTGTTCGCCGAACTGCAGCTGCGCAAGGCGCTGGCTGAAGAAGTGCCGCTCAAGGCGGTGCTGCGTGATCATCGTGGTGCCGTTGCACTATCGATGCTGATGACCTGGTTGCTGTCGGCCGGCATCATCGTCGTGATCCTGATGACGCCGACCATTCTGCAAACCATCTATGGCTTTCCGGCGGCTACGGCGCTGAAGGCCAACAGCCTGGCTATCGTGTTTCTCAGCCTGGGTTGCATCGCAGCGGGTGCCCTGGCGGATCGCTTTGGCGCCGGCTGGGTGTTTCTGTTGGGCAGCGCAGGGTTACTGGCCAGTTCCTGGACGTTCTATCACGTCCTCGGCAGCCATCCGGAAGTGCTGTTCCCGCTGTATGCCGTGACCGGTCTGTTCGTCGGTACGATCGGCGCGGTTCCTTACGTCATGGTCAAGGCTTTCCCGCCTGTGGTGCGCTTCTCGGGGTTGTCGTTTTCCTACAACCTGGCGTACGCCATTTTCGGGGGGCTGACGCCGATGGTTGTGACGTTCATGCTCAAGAGCAGCCCGATGGGCCCGGCCTGGTATGTCGCGATTCTCTGCGGCCTGGGTATGGCAATTGGCGTGTTTTTGCTGACCAGAAAGCGTTGATCAGCACCCGCTGGTAAATGCTCAAGGCATCCGCTACAGCGAAAGGCTATCTCCCTGCGAAGGGCGATAGCCTTTTCATCTTATTGTCATAATCAATTCATAGAGTAGTCACAAGACTGGCCCAAAAAGGCTTGTGGACACCTACATACCCTGCCAGGAGCGCAAGGATGACACTCAAGCGTTTGATGGCTGCACTGACATGGGTTGCCGCCAGCGTGATGGCAGCCAATACGCTGGCTGCCGTCGACCCTGCCATCAAGGCCTATACCAGGACCTCCGGTGTGTCGGGCAATCTCTCCAGTGTCGGCTCCGATACCCTGGCAAATCTCATGACCCTGTGGGCCGAGGCCTACAAGAAAGAATACCCGAGCGTTAACATCCAGATTCAAGCGGCTGGCTCTTCCACAGCGCCACCTGCGCTGACCGAAGGCACGGCCAATCTGGGGCCCATGAGCCGCAAGATGAAAGACGGCGAACTATCGGCTTTTGAGCAGAAGCACGGCTATAAACCGACCGCTATTCCGGTGGCCGTGGATGCATTGGCCGTATTCGTGCACAAGGACAATCCGATCAAAGGCCTGACCCTGCAGCAGGTGGATGCAATCTTTTCTGCGACCCGCCTGTGTGGTGCCAGGGCGGATGCGAAAACCTGGGGTGATGTCGGTGTGAGCGGCAACCTGGCAGGCAAGCCGATTCAGTTGTTCGGTCGTAACTCGGTGTCGGGCACTTACGGTTACTTCAAGGAAGAAGCCCTGTGCAAAGGCGATTTCAAAGCCAACGTCAACGAACAGCCCGGTTCCGCCTCGGTGGTCAGCGCCATCAGCAATTCGCTTAACGGCATTGGCTACTCGGGCATCGGCTACAAGACATCCAATGTCAGGACCGTTCCGCTGGCGAAGAAGGAGGGGGGCGAGTTTGTCGAAGACAGCGAAGCCAACACTTTGAATGGCAGTTACCCCTTGTCGCGCTTTCTCTATGTCTATGTGAACAAGACGCCCAATCAGCCTCTGGCACCGCTGGAGGCCGAGTTCATTAAACTGGTGCTGTCCAGACAGGGCCAGGAAGTGGTGATGAAAGACGGTTATATTCCGCTGCCTGCTCGTGTGGTGGAAAAGACACTTGCCGATCTCGGCCTGCAAGATACGAGCGGCCTGGCAGTAAAAAAGTAGTCACGTACAGCTTGCAAGCGAGGCTCAATGGACTGGCCTGCACACAAATTGATCAGTCCGCCGCCGGACTCATGGGCAGCGGGCTTTTCTGCGTCACCTTGCTGTAATGTTTTTGTCATACAAGGCGTCTACGGTGTGTGCGCATGAATGAGCTGTTCAAATCTTCGATGGACCAGAGTTCGCCGCCAGCGCGTATTGATTTCAATACGCCCGCTATGGTGAGGAAGCGCCGTGTCCGTGCGTTCAAGGATCGTCTGACTCACTGGTACGTTGCCATTGGTGGCCTTGCCGTTCTGGCAGCCATCACACTGATCTTCTTCTATCTGGCCTACGTCGTCGCGCCGCTCTTCAAAGGCGCAAGCCTTACTTCCGAACCCGTGCTGAATACTGCCTGGATGCAGGATGCGGGCACGCCGTTGATGATCGCAATCGAAGAGCAGAACCAGATCGGGATGCGCATTTCCGACAAGGGCGAAGTCATCTTTTTCAACGTCAAGGATGGCGCAGAACTGCATAGGGTTGCCTTGCCGCTGCCCGCTGGCGTGTCTGTCGCTTCCATCGGCAAGGATCAGCCCGGCGCACCATTAATAGCTTTGGGCTTGTCCAATGGCCAGGTGCTGGTGTTCAGGCACTCGTACCTGACGACCTACCCGAACAATCAGAAAACCATCACCCCGAGCGTGGCCTGGCCCTACGGCGAAGCGCCTTTGGTGCTGGACGATGCCGGTCGCGCAGTCGAGCATGTGACCGTCAGTGCTGATGGCGACAGCCTCAAGCTGGCAGGGTCTACCGGCACTCAGTTGCACGTTATCTCGCTCGAGCAGAAAGAAAACATGATGACCGGCGAGATGACGCGTGAGCAGACGCGCATCGAGCTACCGCAGATGTCGGCCGCCGTTAAAGCGATTTACATCGACCCGCGCCAGCAATGGTTGTATGTCATCAATGGTCGCGCGCAGGCGGATGTGTTCAGCCTGCGCGACCGAACCCTCAATGGCCGCTATAAATTGCTGGAAGACGGTAACGCCGAGATCACGGCGAGTGCCCAGCTGGTCGGCGGCATTTCGCTGATCATCGGCAACTCGAAGGGCAGTATGTCCCAGTGGTTCATGGCCCGGGACACTGACGGCGAGCAGCGCCTGATGCGCATCCGCGACTTCAAAATGGGCAGCGCACCTATCGAGCAGATCAAGGCCGAGCAGCGTCGCAAGGGTTTCATCGCTCTGGATGCGTCCGGCAAGCTGGGCGTGTTCCACAGCACCGCGCACCGAACCTTGCTGATCGACAAGGTAACTGACGGTCCCGGCATTCTGGCGTTATCACCGCGCGCCAACCGGGTTTTGATCGAAAGCGCTGGCAAGCTGTTGCCGCTGGCGCTGGATAACCCGCACCCGGAAGTCTCGTGGAGTTCGCTGTGGGGCAAGGTCTGGTATGAGAATTACGACGAGCCCAAGTACGTTTGGCAATCCACGGCGTCCAACTCCGACTTCGAGCCCAAGCTGAGCCTGGCACCCTTGACCTACGGCACCCTGAAAGCGGCGTTCTACGCCATGTTGCTGGCCGCGCCGCTGGCCGTGGCGGCCGCGATCTACACCGCCTACTTCATGGCGCCGGGCATGCGCCGCAAGGTCAAGCCGGTGATTGAATTGATGGAAGCGATGCCGACGGTGATTCTCGGTTTCTTTGCCGGATTGTTTCTGGCGCCTTATCTGGAAGGTCATTTGCCGGGCATCTTCAGTTTGCTGCTGCTCACGCCGATCGGCATTTTGCTGGCGGGCTTTTTCTGGACCCGTCTGCCTGATTCGCTTCGCCTGCGCGTGCCCGATGGCTGGGAAGGCGCGATCCTGATTCCCGTTGTGCTATTGGTGGGCTGGTTTTCACTGAGCATGAGCCCGCACCTGGAGAGCTGGTTCTTCGGCGGTGACATGAGTACATGGATCCGCGACCAACTGGGCATCACCTACGATCAGCGCAACGCGTTGGTGGTCGGCATTGCAATGGGTTTCGCGGTGATCCCCAACATCTACTCGATTGCCGAAGACGCCGTGTTCAGCGTGCCGCGCAGCCTGACACTGGGCTCTCTGGCACTGGGCGCGACGCCGTGGCAGACCCTGACGCGGGTAGTCATTCTGACCGCCAGCCCGGGTATTTTTTCGGCCTTGATGATCGGCATGGGTCGGGCGGTGGGGGAAACCATGATTGTGCTGATGGCGACCGGCAACACGCCGATCATGGACATGAATCTATTTGAAGGCATGCGCACGCTGGCGGCCAATGTCGCGGTGGAGATGCCAGAGTCGGAAGTAGGCGGTAGCCATTATCGGGTGTTGTTTCTGGCGGCGTTGGTGCTGTTGATGTTCACCTTTGTGATGAACACCCTCGCGGAGTTGATTCGTCAGCGTCTGCGCAAGCAATACTCGGCGTTGTAAGGAAGGTAGGCGTTGGTGAAGCGGAACTCCCTCAAGAGCTGGTTCAAAAGCGGCGCCCCCGGCGTCTGGATGAGTGCGGGTGCCGTATCCATCGCTGTCATCATGACCATCGGCCTGCTGGCGGTGATCGCCGTGCGGGGGCTTGGGCACTTTTGGCCCGCTGATCTGGTGGTCGCACGTTATGCGGTGCCCAATCAGGAATCGAGTGTGCTGGTCGGTGAGCGGGTCGAGCAGGAACAGGTCCCTCGCGCGCGTCTGAAAAGTGCAGGCCTGCCGGTGCCTGATCAAGGGCCGGAGTTCATGACCCGTGAGCTGTTCAAGGTCGGCAACCGTGACCTCAACCCCAGCGATTTCACCTGGGTTGTGGGCGACTGGCTGACCGACCAGAGCCGTCCTGCCGAACTGATGACGCTGGAGCGCCGGGAGTGGGGCAATTTCTACGGCTATCTGGTCAACGTCAAAGAGAATGGCCGGATAGTGGCGCAAGGCGAAGCTGCCTGGCCGATTCTGCAAGAGCGCATCAAGCGCGTCGAGAAGCTGGCTGACGAACTCTACATTCTGGAAAAGAAAGACATCGGGGCCATCAATCACGGTATTGAGCGCCTGCGTCTGCAGGCCCGCAAGCTGGAACTCAATGGCCGGCTCGATGCCGCTGCGCAAGCTGACATGGCTGCAGAACGTGCCGAGCTGGACGCGCGTTACAAGGTCATCGAGGGGCGTCTGGACGGTCTGCATGAGGCTTTTGATCGCGACAGCCTGACGGCACGCGATGGCAATGGCAAAGAAATCGAACTCAGCCTGGGCAAAGTGGTGCGTGCTTACCAGCCCAACGCGATGGGCACCGTTGCCAAGCTGGGTTTCTATTTCCAGAAACTGTGGGAATTTCTCAGTGACGACCCTCGCGAAGCCAACACCGAAGGGGGTATTTTCCCGGCTATCTTCGGCACGGTGATGATGACCCTGATCATGGCAGTGATCGTGACGCCGTTCGGTGTGCTGGCAGCGGTTTACCTGCGCGAGTACGCGCGTCAGGGGCCGGTTACCCGGCTGATCCGCATTGCCGTGAACAACCTGGCCGGTGTGCCGGCGATTGTGTACGGCGTGTTCGGCCTCGGTTTTTTCGTTTATGTGCTCGGCGGCTCGGTAGACCGGCTGTTCTTTCCTGAAGCGCTGCCAGCCCCGACGTTTGGTACGCCAGGCCTGTTATGGGCCTCGCTGACCCTGGCGCTGCTGGCCGTGCCGGTGGTGATCGTGGCCACAGAAGAAGGGTTGGCGCGTATCCCGCTGACCCTGCGTGAAGGCTCGCTGGCGTTGGGCGCGACCAAGGCCGAGACGCTGTGGAAGATTGTATTGCCAATGGCCAGCCCGGCGATGATGACCGGCCTGATTCTGGCGGTGGCGCGTGCTGCCGGGGAAGTTGCGCCCTTAATGCTGGTGGGCGTCGTCAAGCTGGCGCCGTCGCTGCCGCTGGACGGCAACTATCCTTATCTGCATCTCGATCAGAAGATCATGCACCTGGGTTTCCACATTTACGACGTTGGCTTCCAGAGCCCCAACGTCGAAGCGGCACGCCCGCTGGTCTACGCCACCGCTCTGTTGTTGGTGCTGGTCATCGCCTT
This sequence comes from Pseudomonas sp. ICMP 3272, assembly GCF_001466905.1. Taxonomy (NCBI): domain Bacteria; kingdom Pseudomonadati; phylum Pseudomonadota; class Gammaproteobacteria; order Pseudomonadales; family Pseudomonadaceae; genus Pseudomonas; species Pseudomonas sp. ICMP 3272. The sequence goes on along the minus strand of NZ_LKEK01000024.1, from coordinate 4,129 downwards.
GCTCAATCTCTCGGCGGTGAGTATCCGTAACCATTTGCGGGAAAAATATAAGGCGCTCGACAATTGATCCCGAATTCGCCCTTTGGCAAACGCAGCCGTTCGATGAAGCGAATCGTTCGCACAGGAGCAATCCATGCAGCATGAAAGCCCGACCCATGGCATGAACATGTCGGCCTTGAGGCGTCACAAGCAACGCCTGGATCTGGCCGATGAGACCGTGGCCATCGAAGTGCCGGGTCTTAATCTGTTCTATGGCGACAAGCAGGCGCTGTTTGATATTGCCCTGAATATCCCCAAGCAGAAGGTGACCTCGTTCATCGGTCCGTCCGGTTGTGGCAAGTCGACCCTGTTGCGCAGTTTCAATCGCATGAACGATCTGGTCGATGGCTGCCGCGTTGAAGGCGCAATCAACCTGTACGGTCACAACATCTACACCAAGGGCGAGGAAGTTGCTGAGTTGCGTCGGCGCGTCGGCATGGTGTTCCAGAAGCCGAACCCGTTCCCCAAGACGATTTATGAAAACGTGGTCTACGGCCTGCGCATTCAGGGTATCAACAAGAAGCGCGTACTCGATGAAGCTGTCGAGTGGGCGCTGAAAGCCTCTGCGCTCTGGGATGAGGTCAAGGATCGACTGCATGAGTCGGCGTTGGGATTGTCCGGAGGGCAGCAACAGCGTCTGGTTATTGCCCGAACGATCGCCGTGGAGCCGGAAGTCCTGCTGCTCGACGAACCCTGTTCGGCACTTGACCCGATTTCGACCCTTAAAGTCGAAGAACTGATCTACGAACTGAAATCGAAATACACCATTGTGATCGTTACGCACAACATGCAGCAGGCGGCTCGGGTGTCGGATTACACCGCGTTTATGTACATGGGCAAACTCGTCGAGTTCGGTGATACAGACACCTTGTTCACCAACCCGGCAAAAAAACAGACAGAAGACTACATCACCGGTCGTTACGGCTAGGACGTGCTTCGTCAGACCTGAACCACCGCTGCGTTTTCGCTATTAACCGGACGTTCCAAGGACACCCAGCATGATCCACAAAGACAGCCATACGCATCACATTTCCCAACAGTTCAACGCTGAACTCGAAGACGTTCGCAGCCATTTGCTCGAAATGGGTGGCCTGGTCGAGAAGCAGGTGAACGATTCTGTCACGGCACTGATCGAGGCCGACTCCGGTCTTGCCCAGCGCGTTCGCGAGGTCGACGACCGGATCAATCAGATGGAGCGCAGCATCGACGAAGAATGCCTGCGCATTCTGGCTCGTCGCCAGCCTGCGGCGTCCGATCTGCGCCTGATCATCAGCATTTCCAAGTCGGTGATCGACCTGGAGCGCATCGGTGATGAAGCCACCAAGATCGCCCGCCGTGCCATCAAACTCTGCGAAGAGGGCGAGGCACCGCGTGGTTACGTCGAGGTTCGTCATATCGGTGATCAGGTGCGCAACATGGTGCGCGATGCCCTGGACTCATTCGCGCGCTTCGACGCCGAGCTGGCCCTGTCGGTCGCGCAGTACGACAAGACCATCGACCGTGAGTACAAAACCGCCCTGCGCGAGCTGGCGACCTACATGATGGAAGATCCACGCTCGATCTCCCGCGTGCTGGACGTCATCTGGGTGCTGCGCTCTCTGGAGCGTATCGGCGACCATGCACGCAACATTTCCGAGCTGGTGATTTATCTGGTGCGTGGCACCGACGTGCGGCACATGGGTCTCAAGCGCATGAAGGAAGAAGTGCAGGGTATATCGAGCGAAACCGCTAATGTTCCGGGCGACGCTGACGATAAGTAAGATTGCCTGCGAGAAAAACGCCCAGCATGCGCTGGGCGTTTTTCGTTGTGCAGATGAGTATTCCCGTCGCCTGCGGATTAAATGTCGCGGCGCAGTCAATCAATATGGCAGTTGGCCACCGGTCAACGCTATGCTTGCCGAAACAAAGGGCGTGTTGGCATACCGCAGTTCGCCTCCAGGTGAACACGCCCGCAGGAGCGTCGATGAGTAAGGTCAGTGTATTGGTGGTGGATGACGCGACTTTCATTCGCGACTTGGTCAAGAAAGGGCTGCGCAATTATTTTCCCGGGATTCATACCGAGGACGCAGTCAACGGTCGCAAGGCTCAGGCTTTGCTGGGCAAAGAGCCGTTCGATCTGATTCTGTGCGACTGGGAAATGCCCGAGATGTCCGGCCTGGAGCTGTTGGCATGGTGCCGCGAGCAGGACAATTACCTGAGAACCGTGCCGTTCATCATGGTGACCAGCCGTGGTGACAAGGAAAACGTTGTGCAGGCTATTCAGGCTGGCGTGACCGATTTTGTCGGCAAACCGTTCACCAACGAGCAGTTGCTGACCAAGGTCAAGAAGGCGCTGGCGAAGGTCGGCAAGCTTGATGCCGTTATGTCCACAGCCCCGGCACGCATGAACTCGCCGCTCAATGACTCGCTCAGTGCATTGACCGGCGGCAAGGCCGAAGTGGTTCGCGCAGCACCAGCACAAGCAGCAGCGCCTGCCGGTATCGCCAAAGCACCGCCGGTTGCAGCCAAATCGGCGGAGCCTGCCGGTCGTGGACAGGGCCAGTTGCGCCTGCCCAACGGCATTCAGCCGTGCGTGATCAAGGCTTTGACGCTGAAAGACGCCACACTGGTCATACGCGTCAGCGAAAACCTGCCGCAGGTGCTCGACAGCGCGGTACTGGACCTTGAGCAAGGCGAGAGCAACGAGGTCGCACGCCTGAATGGCTACCTGCACTCCGTCGCCGCGTTTGAGCAGAAGCCTGACAGTGAATGGCTGCAAGTGACTTTCCGCTTTGTCGATCAGGATGCGCAGAAGCTCGACTACCTGTCGCGCCTGATCGCACGCGGCACGGCTCAGAAGCACTTTGTCCCCGGCGCCTGATACACGCCTTCCTGCTGACTGGCATGCCGACGTTCGCGTTGGCATGCGCCTGACAGCTACCCAATAACTTCACCCCGCTGCAATCCCCCCGCTGATCATGCTGTGTCTGTGGTTTTTCTGGCGCGTTATTCATGTCCGATTGATACCGACGAGTCCTCTTCTGTCTGCAAGGCTGCTAGGCTTGGCACCCAGTGCCCTTGAACCCGAACGTCTCTGATGCTTGCACGCCTGCTTATCCTGTTTACCCTGACGTTGACTGTGCAGTCGGCCGGGGCAGTCACGATCTATAAATTCACCGATGCCGATGGCGTGGTGTCGTTCTCGGACCGGCCAACGCCTGGCGCATCGGTCATGGTGTTTCGGGACCGGATGGTCGAGCGTATCGACGGCCAGGTGCATTTGAGCGTCAGGCGTGAAAAGGGCGTGCACAGCCTGTACGTGCGCAACGATCTATACGCCCCGGTCGAGGTCGAACTCAAGCTTTCCAGTGTGACCAACGTGCTGGGCGTCTCTGGCTCGTCAGCAACGCTACGCCGCACGATCCCTGCGCGCAGTAACGAACGTGTGGTGGTGCTGAGCCCCAAAGTGGGGAGCAAGCCGATGAACTACGCCTCGGTGCTGACTTCAACCCTGGGCGATCCCAAAGGTTCGGTGCAGGCCTATAAATACCCATTGCCGTGGATTGGCGGTCCGTTTCGCCTGACTCAGGGGCCGAATGGCAAATACAGTCATTACGGCGCCAAGGGCCGCTATGCGATGGACATTGCCATGCCCGAAGGCACACCGATCATCGCCGCACGCGGCGGGACGGTGATAAAGATTGAAAACAGCCAGTCAGGCAGGGGGTCGAATGCGTCAGGCAACTTCGTACGTATTCTGCACGAAGACGGCACGATGGGCGTCTACCTGCACCTGATGCGCGGTTCGGTGAGTGTCAGGGAAGGTCAGCGGGTCAGCGTCGGAACCGCGCTGGCGCGGTCGGGTAATACCGGCAACAGCACCGGCCCGCATCTGCACTTTGTCGTGCAACGCAACTCGGGCCATGAACTGGTATCGATCCCCTACGAGTTCGCCAGGCCGGTGCAGAGCCTGCCCAACTTCGCCGTCGGCGGAAATTGACTGCTGGAGCGGACCTTGTATTTCCTGACTATTTATCGCTCCCACGCTCCGCGTGGTAGCGCCGTTCAGGACGCTCTGCGTCCGCTTTTGAGTATGCGGCGCGGCGCAGAT
>NZ_LKEK01000023.1:0-344 GCF_001466905.1 Pseudomonas sp. ICMP 3272 | reverse complement strand
GGTGGTGCCGCGCAGTATTCGCGGTCAGGAAAACCCGCTGCATGCGGCGATGGCCAAGCTGCATGAGCCGGGCAGACGAGCGATCAACCAATGCACTGCCACGGTCCAGCGCGCGGTGGTCTGGCGGCACATGCTCAGTGCTCAGGACGCGCTGGTCGCCAGCCTTAAACAAAGAACCTGAGCCTGGAAGGTTTCGACTACGTGGCGGCGATGTATGAGTTGAGTCGGACGCTGGCGACCCTGGCGCTGCTGCCGTCCAACGTCGATCCGCTGGCACCCGGTGGCGACATGGTGGATGCGGTCACGGGGGTTGGGCTATGGGATCAGGCCGTGAGCCTTGGGCA
>NZ_LKEK01000022.1:0-344 GCF_001466905.1 Pseudomonas sp. ICMP 3272 | reverse complement strand
GTGCCGCGCAGTATTCGCGGTCAGGAAAACCCGCTGCATGCGGCGATGGCCAAGCTGCATGAGCCTGGCAGACGAGCGATCAACCAATGCACGGCCACGGTCCAGCGCGCGGTGGTCTGGCGGCACATGCTCAGTGCTCAGGACGCGCTGGTCGCCAGCCTTAAACAAAGTCCTGAGCCTTGAAGGTTTCGACTACGTGGCGGCGATGTATGAGTTGAGTCGGACGCTGGCGACTCTCGCGCTGCTGCCATCCAACGTCGATCCGCTGGCCCCCGGAGGCGACATGGTGGATGCGGTCACGGGGGTTGGGCTATGGGATCAGGCCGTGAGCCTTGGGCAGAAGT
>NZ_LKEK01000021.1:0-346 GCF_001466905.1 Pseudomonas sp. ICMP 3272 | reverse complement strand
CAAAGGCATCGGCTTCCGGAGCCGGCAAGGCGTTGCGATCCAGCTTGCGGTTCGGCGTCAACGGCAAGGCGTCGAGGATCACGAATGCGCTCGGCAGCATGTACTCGGCCAGTTGCGGTGCCAGTTCGGCACGCAGTTCAGCGGTTGTAAGCTGGCTTTGCGGCTGGGCAACCACATAGGCCACCAGGCGTTTGTCTCCCGGGTTATCTTCCCGAGCGACCACTACCGCCTCCTTGACCCCGGCGCAATTGCCCAGACAGGCTTCGACTTCCCCAAGCTCGATACGGAAACCGCGCACTTTGACCTGGAAGTCGTTACGGCCGAGGTATTCAATACGGCCGTCAGC
>NZ_LKEK01000020.1:0-351 GCF_001466905.1 Pseudomonas sp. ICMP 3272 | reverse complement strand
GGCACCGTGGGCGCAGGCGATGTGGTGGTGCGCAGTGACACGGTGGGTAAGGACTCAACAGCGGGCTTGAATCGTGATGTCGACAAGGCATACGAGATCACGCGTGATGATGAACATNAAGAGTTCGTTGGAGGCAGCCAGCCAGCCGATAGTCACTGCTACTCAGTAGGCAAACCAACTCCTGACTTACAACACAACGGCCAAACAGAACTACGAAGAGGCCACCCGAGGTCTGACGCGCGCAGTCAACAAAATCGAGAGCACGCTGGGCCGCAAGATGGATGCAGGGGCCGCCAGTCTGATGGGTGCTGATTTTGCTGAAAACACCATGGACTCGTTGCTTCAGGGTGG
>NZ_LKEK01000019.1:0-400 GCF_001466905.1 Pseudomonas sp. ICMP 3272 | reverse complement strand
TGGTTGTCGATGTCGCTGATACCGTCAACAACCAGAACGGCCGGATCATCGCCCAGGGCGGCGACCTGAACCTGACCGGTGCCAACCTCTACAGTCAGGGCGGAGTACTGTCCAGCCTGCAAGGTCTGTTCACCGCGAAACTGGCCGGCGTGCTGAAAAATGGCTATGACGCCAAACGCCAGGGCGGTGTCATCCAGGCGCAACGCCTCAACCTGACCGCGCTGGGCGGCTTCGACAACTACGGCGGGCGAGTCTCCGCACGCACCGGCGAAGCGCTGATCACCACCCCGGGTTTCGACAACCGCAACGGCGGCCTGTACGCCAAAGGTCTGGTGCGGGTCAACGGCGGCAACTTCGACAACAGCGGCGACAACGACGGCCAGATCGCCGGTGGCCAGGT
>NZ_LKEK01000018.1:0-421 GCF_001466905.1 Pseudomonas sp. ICMP 3272 | reverse complement strand
AAGCGGCGGTGATGATCATCGTGCCATTGCTGCTGATCAGCCCGCTCTGGCTGTTGAGCACCTGAGACGCGTTGATATCGACAGTGCCGCCCTGGCTCAGAATTCGGCCTGACTGACGATTGTCGACGGCTGTGGCCACGATGCGTGTGCTGGACTGCCCGTTCAGTGTGGCACCCTGGTTGTTCAGGGTCTGGGTAATGGTGGCCTGCAAGGCGCGANCGAACCATTGCGGCTGTTGTCGGCATTGACGCCCGCCTCGATCACCGCCGAGTTGTTGAGTTGTCCGCCTGCGGAAAGGCTCAGCGCATCGCGTGCGGCAACGTTCTGCCGGGTAGTGAGATCGCCCGCGGTACTCATGGTCAATGACGACCCCGCATAGACCGGGCCGTTGACTTCGGCACTGCTGGCCCTGGCCGTGACA
>NZ_LKEK01000017.1:0-444 GCF_001466905.1 Pseudomonas sp. ICMP 3272 | reverse complement strand
GTCAGGGCCATGGCGCTGGCGATACGACCGGCGTCACTGTTATTGACCAGCCCGGCATCGAGCTGGAGGGTTCCGGTACTGGTCAGGCGGCCGCCTTGCTGGTTGTCAAAAGCACCGGTGACAAGCTTCACGCCCTTGCCGGCGATGCGACCGTTCTGGCTGTTGTCGAGACTGGCGCTGGTGAGCACCAGCGTTGAATCGCCGATAATCTGCCCGCCGCGGTTCACCACGGCNGGCACCATCGACCGTCAGGGACGAGGCCCCGGAGCTGGTGATACTACCGGCAGTATTGCCCAGAGAAGCAGCGCTCAACACCAGCGTGCCATCGCTGCGCAATGTCCCTTGATCGTTGTTGAGGACGCCCGTGTCTTTCAGACCCAGACTGTTTTTGGCGTAGACGCTGCCACCGCCCGTGTTGATCAGTTGCCCGACGTTCAACTGCAC
>NZ_LKEK01000016.1:0-444 GCF_001466905.1 Pseudomonas sp. ICMP 3272 | reverse complement strand
GGCCATCAGTTCATGCCACGCATCGGCCAGGAAGTGCTGGTGACATTTCTGGCAGGCGATATCGACCGGCCTCTGGTGACGTCGGTGCTCTACAACAACATTAATCTGCCGCCACGCTTCAGCAAGGCCTCGGGGCTGCCGGGCAACCGCACGCTGTCGGGGATCCGCACCCAGGAACATACGCTTCAGCAAGGCCTCGGGGCTGCCGGGCAACCGCACGCTGTCGGGGATCCGCACCCAGGAACACAAAGGCAGCGGCTTCAACGAACTGCTGTTCGATGACACGCCAGGCTCACTGCGCGCGCGCATGGGCACAACCCATCAGGCCACAGCCCTCAACCTGGGCAAACTGACCGACCCGCGTACTGACGGCACCGCCCAGCCGCGCGGCAACGGTGCAGAACTGCGCACCGATGCCGCCATCGCCCTGCGTGCCGCGCAGGG
>NZ_LKEK01000015.1:0-463 GCF_001466905.1 Pseudomonas sp. ICMP 3272 | reverse complement strand
GTTACAGGCATAGCTGCCGCCACGGACCCCGGTAGCGCCTCCGCCGCCAGCAACGCAGCTATTGCCAATGTGGACAACAACTGGCTGGCAACGCAGCAAATCGTTCAGGCGAACAAAGAGTTTGCGGCTGCCTCAAGCTTGGCAGAGCAAATGAGCGTCATTTTCAAATGGTCTGGCATATCGGCGAGACAGGACTTGTTGATCGGTCTCAAAGACGGGCTGGCTGACTCCGGATTGACCTCACTCGACAGTGCCGCACAACTTGTGGCGCACCCAATCGAAAGCTTCGCCGCAATGAAAGATTTTGTCGAATCGGCCTCGGGACGACAGCTATTGGGCGCGGCATCTGATGCTCTGGCGTTGCAATTGGCCAAGATCAATACAGCGCTTCAGGAGGGGGGTGATGAAAACGCCGAATAATTAGGCACGACAATGGGGCAAGCGATATCGATTGTTGTCGGCG
>NZ_LKEK01000014.1:0-464 GCF_001466905.1 Pseudomonas sp. ICMP 3272 | reverse complement strand
TGGAAAAAACGCTGTTCTCCACCTCGCTGAACTTCGATCTTGCGGTCTACGAGTGCTTTGCACCGCTGACCTCGGGTGGCAGCATCGAAATCGTCAAGAATGTGCTTGAACTGCAACACGGCGAGCACGATATCGGCCTGATCAACACCGTACCGTCGGCGCTCAAGGCCTTGCTGGAAGTCGATGGACTGCCGAAATCGGTCCATACGGTCAACGTCGCCGGTGAAGCGCTGAAACGCAGCCTGGTTATGGACTGCCGAAATCGGTCCATACGGTCAACGTCGCCGGTGAAGCGCTGAAACGCAGCCTGGTGGAAAACCTGTTCGAAAAAACCGGCGTACAGCGCCTGTGCAACCTCTACGGCCCATCCGAAACCACCACCTACTCAAGCTGGGTGGCGATGGACCGCGAAGACGGCTTCGCAGCTCACATCGGCAAGCCAGTCGGCAATACACAGTTTTACC